>DASQFG010000050.1:0-4379 GCA_035633315.1 Nakamurella sp.
TGTCAGGCTGATCTCCATGGGTGACGACTCCTCGCCGGCCGACGGGACGTTGCCCGTCATCCGGGAAACCGAGCGGCAGGCGCTGCCTTGGCTGCGGTCCGTGCTGGAAATGGCGGCTGCCGGACGGATCCGCTGCAGCGACAAGACGAAGCGCCCGACGGCCGCGTCCGTCGCGGCGTTGGCGAGGGGTCTCAGCGGTGGTGATTTCTACTCCGACATCCCGATCGCCTCCTACGGATGGCCATTATTGGTGCAGGCCGGTGGGCTGGCACAACTCAACGGCACGAAGTTGGAGCTGACACCGCGGGGACGCGGCGTAGTGACGACACCCACTGCGCCTACGTTGCGTGGCCTGTGGCGGCGGTGGCTGACCAACGGCGTCATTGACGAGTTCAGCAGGGTCGAATGCACCGATCGCGCCACCGCGCTGATGATCACCCGCGATCGCACGTCCGGTGGGAACACACCACCTGGCGGTCGATCTCGAACACGAGGGCGCCTTCCGCGCCGGCCTGCTGCGCGCCGGCTTCGTCCTGACCGGATCGTAGGAGAAGCCCGTGTCGTCGGCGCCCGTGCTGGCATCTCCCAAGGCGACGGCCTGCGCGAGCCGCGCCGGCGGGGCACCGCGCCGTCTGCCTTGGCGGCGGATGGACCGCGGCGTTGACCCCGCACCGCGTGTTCACCGAGACCCCGCACAGCGTGTTCACTGAGTCTGTTGTGACTGGTGGGATTCCTGTGACGAACGCCGCGCGGGGAGGGATTCGGGTCCACGGCTCTGTCGGGGGCGGATCGTATGGTGTGACTCTCACGGAAAGGGGTCGCGCGGTGCTTGCGACAGCAGATTTGATCACTACGCCAAGGCCGATCGCCACGGCCACGTCGATGGAGTCAACGCCGAATCGAGCCCAGCTCGGCCCGTTGATCGCGGCACCCGATGGGTACCGACACCTGCTCGAGCGGCTGCTTGGGGGTGCCCGGGTTCGGTCCGAGCGAATCAACCTGGTCGACGCCGCCGCGGCGGTGTGGAGCCGACCCGGGTTCGACACCCTGATGTCGGGCCCGAGCCTCACCTTCGAGCCATTCGACTACCAGCTGCAAACCGTGTCCACGGTGCTGGGCCGCATGCGCGGCCGGGCGATCCTGGCGGACGAAGTGGGATTGGGTAAGACCATCGAGGCCGCTCTGGTGCTGTCCGAGCTACGGCTGCGTGGGCTGGCGCGACGGGTCCTCGTGGTCACCCCGGCGGGACTGGTGGACCAGTGGCGGGAGGAACTCGAGCGCAAGTTCGGCCTGCCGACGACCGTTCCACGGCGGGGCGAGTGGGAGAGCTCGGACGAATCGCCGGTCGTTGTCGTCTCGATCGCCACCGCCCGCCGCGATCCGACCCGCGCTGCGCTGGTCGGCGCTCCGTGGGATCTCATCGTCGTGGACGAGGCTCATCGACTGCGGAACCCACGGTCGGCCTCCGGCAGGTTCGCCCGCGAACTCACCTCTCGCTACCTGTTGTTGTTGACGGCGACGCCGGTGGAGAACCGGCTGTCCGACCTCTACGAACTGACCAGCATGGTCGCTCCCGGGCTGCTCGGAACTCCCGCGAGCTTCCGCCGGAACTATGGCGCGGACGCCATCACGCCCGAACCGCGGCGGCTGCCGGAGCTGCGCCGCAAGGTGTCCGAGGTGACGATCCGCCACCGACGCAGCGAGGTCGCGCTGCGGCTGCCGCATCGACTTGCCGAGACCACGTTGATCGCGCCGTCCGCCGAGGAATCCGACCTCTACGCGCGTATCGCCGCTCGCATTCGCCTGGAAGGCCGCGATGCACCGGCCGGCCGACGGCTGACCCTGCGGTCGGTGGCCAGGCTCGCGGGTTCGAGCCCGATGGCCGCGGCGCCGACGCTGGCGAAGCTGGGGTGGACCGATCTGGCGGAGCGGGCCAGGTCCGTGGAGCATCCGGCGAAGATCGCGTCGCTCGTGCACCGGCTACGTCCGCATGTCGATGCCGGACGAAAGGTGCTGGTGTTCACCGCTTTCCGGGAGACGTTGGCCGCGCTGGCCACCGCCCTGGAGCACGAGGGGATCCCGGCGTCCGTGTACCACGGAAGCCTGACCCGCCCGGCAAAGGAGGCGGTCATGGCGGAGTTCCGCGACACGGTGCCGGTCCTGCTCAGCACCGAGTCTGCCGGCGAGGGAAGGAATCTGCAGTTCTGCCATGTCATGATCAACGTCGATCTGCCGTGGAATCCGATGCAGATCGAACAGCGAGTCGGCCGACTGCACCGGGTCGGACAGGTCAATGACGTCCTGGTCACCAACCTGGTCGCCCGGGACACGATCGAACAGCAGATCCTGTCGGTGTTGGAGGCGAAGATCAATCTGTTCGAGCTCGTCGTCGGCGAGCTGGACATGATTCTCGGGCGGGTCGACGACGACTTCGACTTCGAAACGTCGGTGTTCGATGCCTTTCTCGCCGCCCAGGACGATGCGGATTTCCGTACTCGGCTGGAGGCTCTCGGGGCCAAGCTGGCCGACGCCCGAAGCGACTACATCGGCGCCCGCGGCCGGATGGACGAGCTGGTCGGGGAACAGCAATCATGACGGTCGCAGATCCGGGTCTGGACTTCTGGCTGCAGTACGTGAGCGCCGAGGGCGGAGTCCACGAGCGGCTCGGCGATTCCACGCTGGTGCTGCTGCCGGAAACCCTGCAGGACAGGCACGAGCAGCCGCAAGACATGACCATCACGACTGATCCCGAGGTCGCCCGGGAGGATGGTGCCCTCCTGTTGACGGCCGGCCACCCGCTGTTGGCGTCGGCTGCCGAGGCGGTGCTCGCCGATGGCGACGTCGGGTGTGTTCGGCTCGCCCGCCCGGCGGCCCGTCCACCGGACGCCGGGCAGCTGGAGGCCCGCGCCCGTGACCAGTTCGCCGCGGACCACGGACGCATCGACCTCACCGGCGGGCCGCGCCCCGTCGTTCGGACGGTCCTTCGGGTCAGCTCACTGGTCACCTTCGCGCTGTCCGCCGACGATCACTTCCAGGAGCAGATCGAGTGCTGGGTCGATGTCGCCTCGCAACTGCCTTTCGGGGACGAGATCGGCGGCGAACTCTCGGGTCTGCTCGCCGTTGAGCACGATGAGCGGGACCAGCTGCACCCGGACGATCCGAACCTACTGTCGGCGCTGGCCGAGGCCGATCGGGAGATCCGCCGGCGCGGCGATCACCGTCGAGATCTCTTGGCGGGCGGGGTCCACCAGGCTCACCGTGAAGAGGTCCGGCGGGCCCGCGAGTACTACGAGCAGGTCGCGGACTCGCTGCGGCGGCGGATGTCCGGGGCCGCCACTGACAAAGTGGCGGCCTATTCGGCTCGCCTGGCGAGCACCGACGCGGAGCGTGACCGGCGGATCGCGGAGATCGACGAGAAGTACAAGTCCGCGTTCAGCTGCCTGCCCTTTCGCCTGCACGTCGTCGGCGTTCCCGCCTTGCGGGTCGAGGTCGATGTGCGCCGCGGGAACAGGCGCTACCCGGTCGAGCTTGACTGGCTGCTGCCGGTGCGCGGGTTCGCGCCGTTACGATGCCCGGCGTGCGGGTCGACCGATCGGCTGGTGGCAGGCAAGTCGTCGCTCGGGTGTCGCAGGTGCCAGCCGGCACGGGCGTCACAGTGAATGCAGGTCCAATACCTCCAGTGGGATCGCTCCGGGCGTGAGCCTGATCGAGAAGGGCGAGTCCGGACCGTAAATCGCCTGAACGACGGCGGGCCGCAGTGTCGGAGGTACGTACGTTCGGCCGTCGGCCGTTGATACGAAACCCCATTCCTCGAGCTGGTCGACGATGTCGAGCACCACGGTGAAGGCGATTCGGCCGATCGCCTCCGAGAGATCTTCCGGGAGATCTTCCGGGAGATCCGGCGATAGCTCTTCGGGGCGATCTACCTGCTTCCTGTTGGGCACGGGATTGGCCAACGACCTGAGCAAGGACAGATCCGCTCCGTCGGGTCGGCACAGGGAGGCAAGTACCGCCAGCACAAGGGCGACGACAGTATCGTCCAGCCAAGACAACTCGCCACCCTCACCGATCAGGCCGTCCAGCAACGAATCGACAGCCCCCCTGGCACCGAGTATTTGAACCGTCAGATCAGTGCCACTGAAGATGTCGGAATTCGGTCCAGGGTGCGCCATGGTGCTCGAAATGTCGATCATTCCGATGGCTTCGGCGATGCTCCAGGGAGCGGCCAGTTCGGGCATGTACCACATCGAGTTCGGGGCGACACCGTCTGTACTCGCGACGCCGAACCGGCGGGCCCATTCCGCGGTGTCATTGCGGCGCATCGCCCCGGTTGACGTGACCCTCCGGCCAGGACGGGTCCATTCGACCAGTGCGAGTAT
>DASQFG010000051.1:0-2071 GCA_035633315.1 Nakamurella sp.
GGCCTCGATCAGGCCGGCTGACCGGTGGGGTCAGGAAGCGAGCGCGGACCGGTTGCGGGTCCGGTGCTGCGCGGAGGCGACGGTGTAGGCGCAGGTCATCGATTCGGCGGCGGACAGCACGTCGATCACCTCGTCCAGCGACGCGGTCTCGGGTACGTCGACGGTCAGCATCGGTGGCTCGAGGCCGGTGGCGGTGCTGGCGCCGAGCGCGCCCAACTGTTCGATGATCGGAGCCAGTTCCGCATCGGTGGTGGCCATGACGTGCAGGGTGGAGTGACCGCCGCGCACCATGACGGTGCGAGCGACGTAGCCGATGCCGTCGTGGTCGACCGAGATCACGTCACCCCGGCTGATGTTCGTGACGAACCACGGCACCCCGACGATCTCGGCGAGATCGTGGGCGATCAGCTTTGCCTCGACCATCTCCGCCGGGAAGGGCGGCCATTCGTCATCGCCGACCAGCGGGAACATCACATCGACCAGTGCGGCGGAAATCGAATCGTCGGTCTGCGGATGCGACGCGATCGACACGCTGGCCTCGGCCGAGCGAATGGCCTGCGACGACAACACTGACATGTAGGACTCCTCGGCCGAATGATCACCACTGCTTTCGCAGCGGGGCGCGACCGCCACTCGGCGGTCAATTGCCACAAGAGCACCTCCGACCAGGGATTGATACCCCACGAAAGAAGGAAATTCGGTACGTCGACAGCCGCGGCGCGGCCGTGGCACCCGCGTCAGGCAGGCAGGAACCGGGCGACGCACTCCACGTGGTGGGTCTGCGGGAACGCGTCGAAGGCACGTAGCGTGTCCAGCCGGTAACCCGACGAGGCCAGCGCAGCGGTGTCCCGGCCGAGCGCGGCCGGGTCGCAAGCCACGTAGACGATCACCGCGGGCCCACGGGCCGCGACTTCCGTGCACATCGCTTGCCCCGCACCGGTTCTCGGCGGATCCAGCACGACAGCATCGACCGGGCCGTCGATCTCGCCGACCACCGCGTCCACCCGGCCCTGCCGCACCGCCGCCTGCGGATGGCGGGCCAGGTTCGCCGCGGCCAACGCGCAGGCGGCCGGATCGGTTTCGACCAGCACCACGGACCCATCCGCACCGACAGCGCGGCAGAGGATCTCGGCGAACAGGCCGACGCCCCCGTACAGGTCCCAGGCGCGACCGCCGGCCAGCTCCACACCGTCCAGAGCACCGGCGACCGCCTGGCTCATCGTCTCGGCAGCGGCCAGGTGGACCTGCCAGAACCCGTCCGCGGCCACCGAGAACTCCCGTCCCGCAGCCTGTTCGGTCACCGTGGGCGCGGCCGATCCGGTCCAGACCGCGGTCAGTGTGCCGTCGCCCGCTGCCGTCAACGTCACCTCGGGCAGCCCGCCGGCGGTGGACCGGGATCGGCGGGCGCGCGGAGTCCGGCCGTCCGGCTGAGCCGTGGCCGCGGACGTGACGGCACGTCGGACGCCGGTCGGGATGTCGATCGATCCGGCGAGTTCGGTCAGCCCGGGCACCGCGATCAGGCACGGCGCCGCCGCGTTGACTCCTTCCACCCGGTGCGACCGGACCCGGCGCGGGCCGATCCGGCCGGCGGCGTCCAGCGCCCAACGGACCCGGGTGCGCCAGCCGAAGCCGTCACCGGGCAGCGGCTCCACCGTGACGGCCCGCTCGATTCCGGCCAGCCGGCGCAACTGCTCCGCGACCACGAAGGCTTTCAGCTCGCGCTGCAATTCCGGTTCGGCGTGCTGGAAGTCGCAGCCGCCGCACCCCTCCGGCCGGAAATGCCCGCAGGGAGCATCGATCCGGCGCGGATCGGCCCGTAGCACGCGGATGGCCTCTCCGCGGCAGAACGATCCCCGGCGCGCTTCGGTGATCCTGACGATCACCCGCTCACCGGGCAGGGCGAGCCGGACGAAGATCACCCTCCCGTCATAGCGAGCCACGCAGTGCCCGCCGTGCGCGACGGGACCGACGTCGACCTCGACCTCGAGTCCCGGGGCAAGATCATCGGCGGACGGTCCCCCGGCGGGTTCGTCGGTCGGTTCGTCGGTCGGTCCAGCTGTCGGTCCGGCTG
>DASQFG010000052.1:0-2092 GCA_035633315.1 Nakamurella sp.
CGTCGTGCTCCCCACCATCAACTCCCTCGGAAGGACGAAACCTCATGTGCAGTCCCGCCAACTGCCGCACCTGCGGCAAGGCCAGCTACACCGGATGCGGTCAACACGTCGAGCAGGTGCTGGCAGGGGTACCGCAGCAACAGCGATGCAGCTGCGCACCCAACGCCCGCTCCACCGGCGGCGGATCGATGCTGTCCCGACTGTTCGGGCGCTGACTGCGCCTTGCACCCCGGCCGCGATCGGCGCGGCCGGCCTTGAACAGCGCCTCGCCGGATCCGCCACAAGCGTTGAATCGCAGCCCTTCCCGACATCTGGAGTTCCTGGTGTATTTCTCCCAGCACTATCTCGACTGCCTCTCCCAGGCGTCATACCTGATCGGTGACGAAACCACCGGCCAGGCCGGTGTGGCGGTCGACTGGTGCGGCACGTGTACGTCTCCGAACTGATGGAGGGTCTGGCGACAGCGACCGACCCCAGCACTATCGGCCGGATCGTCAAGATCGCGCCCAACGGCACCAGGACCTACGCGCAGGTGACCATGCCGGTCGGGTTGCTGATCGACAACGGCGTGCTGTACTCCTCGGCATGGTCGGTCGCCGGGACATTGCCGGTGCCGGACGCCGGTCAGGTGGTCAGGGTCGACGACTCGGCGTTCACCTCCGCCGAGCACTGATCGCCGGGCTCGGCAAGAAGTGCTGCGAGGAATGCCGCCTGCAGGATCGTCCGGCGGGCGGCATTTCCGCATGTCGATCCTCGATCCCTACGACCAGGGTGTGCGCGGCCGCTCGACCGGCCTCCCGTCGAGGAACACGTCCAGCCGCTCCTGATAGAACGAGATCAACCCCTTGACGCCGGTCGCGTCCAGCAGCGGATCCTCGTAACTCCAGGCGATGTCGGGCAACTCCTGACCGGCCGCGACCGCGGTGTAGTGCGTCGCCCTGCCCTTGTAGGCGCACACGGTGACCAGCGCGCTCGGTTCCAGGTCGACCTTCACGTCGTGCCGCGGTAGGTAGTACCGCGCCATCGGGAACGCGGCCTCGAACAGCATGTGCGGCCGGTTCGACTCGGCCAGCACGACCCCGTGGTACTCGAGCCGGACGAGCCGTGAGCTGGCGCGCACGTCGATCCGGTGGAACGGGTCCTGCGGGTGGCTCATGATCGGCTGGTCCTCCTCCCACCAGTCGAAGGCGTCGAAATCCAGCAGCAGGTAGCCGGCGAGGTCCGGATCGTCGGGACGGAAGGCGGCGTTGGCGGCCTGCGCCGAGCCGGTGACGACGTCCAGCGCCTCACCGCCCGTGGTGTGCGCGCCGAACCCGGTACGCGGATCGAGGACCGGCGGGCCGTCGCCCAGGCTCACTGGGGCCATCGCGGTCGCGCCCGGCGACGCCGTAGGCGTCAGCGACGCTGACACATCCCGCTGCGGGACGGCGTAGGTCGGCACCACCCGTTTCGGCTCCCAGACCAGCATCGCGTGTCCGGTGTCGGCGACGAGGTCGCCCCCGAGCCGGACCGTGAGGTGTTTGAGCGTCGACTGGAAGCGCAACTCCGGCAGCACCCGCATGAGGTGGTGGAGCATGTGAACGGCCATGTCCGTCATGCTGCTCTCATCGCGCGGAGATCGGCAGCCGGCCGGGGTGTCACTGGTCGGGCGGACCGGACGGCCCGGAGGGCGGCGCCATCACGGTGTACCGCAACCGGAGGTCCGGCCCGATGCGGGTGACGTCGCGGAGTTGGGCGCGATGCCGGCCGGACAGCGTTGTCACCGTGCCGCCGTCAAGGGCGGACCGGCCTGCACCCAGCAGAGTGGGCGCGACATAGACCAGCGCTTCGTCGACCAGGCCGGCGTCGAAGAACGCCGCGGCCAGTCGCGGGCCGCCTTCCAACAGCACGTGCCGGCGGCCCTGCCGGTAGAGCCGGCGCAGCACCGCGGCCAGGTCCACCCGGCCGTCGCCGTCCGCCCCCGCGTCGTCCGCGGTCGCCACCCAGGTGCTGGCCGCGTCATCGAGAACCTTTGCGGTGCAGGGTGTCCGGCCGCGCGAGTCGATCACCACCCGGAGCGGCTGCGGACCGGTCGGGGCGCCCCTCGCGTCCC
>DASQFG010000053.1:0-3079 GCA_035633315.1 Nakamurella sp.
TTCTCCGGCGATCCTCCGGCGGGCAGGCGCGGTGATTGACCGGCGATAGGTCTTGAGGCGAGCCCGGTTTCGGTGTGCGTCGGTCGGATGTCGATCACCCGGATGTGTCGTCGGCGGAGTTCGGCGGCCGCAGCTCGGTCGAACGCGGTCAGGCCGGCCTTGGTTGCGCTGTACGCGGCCATCCCCTTCTGCGGCTGTTCGGCCACGACCGCGCTCAAGGTAGCGATGAAGCCGCCGGCGGGCAGTACTTGAGCCAAGGCGCGGGTAAAGCGGATCGGGGCGATCAGATTCACCAGCACCAGCTGGTCGAGCACGTCGTCGTCGAGATCGACGACGTCGCCGAACGCGACGACCCCGGCCGCGTACACCACCCCGTCCAGCCGCCCTTGTGTTGTATGGGCCGCGCGCACGAGTTGGTCGGGGACATCTGGCATGGTGACGTCAGCGCTCGAGGTTCCGACGACCCGATCGCCGAGTTCCGCCGCAAGGGCGGCGAGGCGGTCGGTGGATCGTCCGGAAAGGGTCAGCTGCGCGCCACTTTCCGCCAGTCGCCGAGCGACCGCAGCGCCGAGCCCGCCGGTCGCGCCGACCACAAGGACATGGGAGTCAGTGAGTTCAGACATGATCACCACACTGCCAGCCGCGAACCGGGCGATTGAACACCGCGGTCACAATGTGGTCACGAGGGACCGGCGTGGGCCGGAGCCAGGGCCGGGCAGCGATCAGCGTCGGGGACGCTCGTGGGGTGGGGCTCGACCAGGCCGAGACATTGCCGCTTTGACATTGCCGCTTTGACATTGCCGCTCGCCGCCCGTGCGGTCGAGCACACATGACGCTCGCGCCATGGGTGGTCCGCTGGCGTCCACGACACTCGCGCCGAACCGATGCGGCCCTACTGTGGCGGGAGTGAGCAGCGAGCGTCCGGAAGCGGAACCGGAACCGGAACCGGCACCGGTGCGGTCCGAGGTCCCGCCCGTCGACGCGATCGCGCCACCGCTGACGTCGCCGCCGATCATGAGTCAGCGGTGGTGCGGCCTCGCCTTCCTGCATTGGTTCGTCCCGCCGGCGCGGGTGCAATCCTGGATGCCTCCCGGCGCAACGCCGGACGTCGTGCCGAGCGGCCCGTTCGCCGGTCTGACACCGGTCGCATTGGTGCCATTCCGGATGGTCGACGCCGGCTTCGGGCCGGGACCGGCCGTGCCCTACTTCGGAACCTTCTGGGAGACCAACGTCCGGCTGTATTCCATCGACGCGACCGGCACGCACGGCATTGTTTTCTGCAGTCTCGACGCTTCCCGGCTGGCTGTGGTCCTGGCCGCCAGGCTGACGCTCGGCCTGCCGTACCGCTTTTCGCGGATGCGTGGCTACGACCGAATTCACGACGGTGCGCGGGAGGTGGCCTGGACCGCGCGCACCCGGTGGCCGGGGCCGCGCGGGACGAGCAGTCGTATCGCGATCCGGGTGGATGGGCAGCTACCTGGTGCCACCCGCGAGCAATCCGCCGACGAGCATCCCACCGGCAGCGAGATCAACAGCGCGGCGTCCAGTGAAGCCTCGCGTGAGAACGACAGTCTCGTCACGTTTCTCACCGCGCGGTGGGGCCTGCACACCAACGTATGGGGGCGGACGATGTACGTGCCCAACGTTCACCAGACCTGGACCCTTCGCTCCGCGGAGGTGTTGCTGCTCGACGACGGGTTGCTCGGTGCCGCCGGATTTGGCGACCTGGCCACGCGGCCGCCCGATCACGTGTGTTTCGCCGAAAGCGTGCACACCCGATTCGGGTTGCCGAGGGTGCTGGACACTGGCTGAGGCTCATTGCCGCGCCGGCAACTGCGTGCGCCGCGCACCCTTTGGCTCCACGACCGCGGTCGGCGGAAACCCGGGCGCGAACCAATGCTCCGCACGGGCAGACCCAGCGGGATCGCCCTCGGCGCGGCGCAACGCCGCAGCCGTGCTCACCGAGCTGCGGCGCCCTGAATGAACTGGCAGGAACAGCCCACCACCGGCCCCGGTTGCACTTGAAACAGAAGAAGAGGCGAGAGGGACGGTCGATGACCAGCACTGTGCAGAACGTGACGACGGACCTGACGACAACGGATAGCGATGCGCAAAGCGTCAAGCTGTCCGTGCTGGACCTGGCCGGCGTCGGGGTCGGCGCCTCGGTGGGCGACGCCCTGGCCGCCACCACCGAACTCGCGGTCCGTGCGGAACAGCTTGGCTACCATCGCTTCTGGGTCGCCGAGCATCACGGCATGCCGGCCGTCGCGTCGTCGGCGCCCGCGGTGCTGCTGGCCCACCTTGCGGCGAACACCCGCTCCATCCGGCTGGGCTCCGGCGGCGTGATGCTGCCCAACCACGCGCCGATGGCGATCGCCGAGCAATTCGGAACTTTGGCGGCGCTGCACCCCGGCCGGATCGACCTCGGTCTCGGCCGTGCCCCCGGCAGCGACCAGCTCACCGCCTACGCGCTGCGGCGCCGGATGGACGGAGCCGGGTCCGAGGATTTCGGCGACCAGGTTGCCGAGCTCGAGCATTTCCTGCGTCACGATTTTCCGGCGGACCACCCGTTCTCCCGGATCCGGACGACGCCCGCGTCACCGGTGCCGCTCTACATCCTCGGATCTTCGGACTACGGGGCCAGGCTGGCCGCCCGGCTGGGCCTGCCATTCGCGTTCGCCCACCACTTCGCCGGAGCCGGCGGCAACACCGAGGCCGCGCTCGACGTCTACCGCTCGCAGTTCCAGCCGTCGGAGGCGCTCACCGAGCCGTATCCGATGATCGGCGTCACCGCACTGGCCGCAGACACCGAGCAGGAGGCGCGGTTCCAGGCCGGTGCGGGCGCGCTGTCGATGGTGCTGCTGCGGACCGGGCGGTTGCGGGAGATCCCGACACCCGAGCAGGCGGCCGAATACCCTTACAGCCACGCCGAACTCGACCTGGTCCGCGCGATGCGAACGACCGAGGTGGTCGGCGATGCCGCTCAGGTTGCTGCCGGCCTGCGCGAACTGGTCGACCGGTTCGGTGTTTCGGAGATGCTGATCACCACCCGGGTGCACGGCGCGGCGACCAGGCTGCG
>DASQFG010000054.1:0-2068 GCA_035633315.1 Nakamurella sp.
GGTAGCGGATGGCCAGTGCATCGAGGGCCGCCCTCACGCGACCGAGCTGGCCGACGAACTGGCTGAACACCAGCGCCTTGTGATGGTTGCGGATCAACTCCTGCACCAGTTCCAGGAAAACGCCGAGCTTGGCGCCGGGCAACGTCGTACTCGGGTCCACCAGGCCGGGATGGCAGCAGGCCCGGCGCAACCGCATGATCTCGGCGAGGATATGGATCCGGCGCTGACCCGGTGCCGAGTCACCGAGCCCCTCGATCGACTCCAGTGCCTTTCGCCTCAGGGCTTCGTAGAAGGCTCGCTCGTCTTCCGCCAGGTCAACCTCGATCGTCATTTCGGTGCGCGGCGGCAACTCGCCCAAAACCGCGCTTTTCGTCCGCCGAAGGATAAACGGTCGGATCAGCGCCCGCAGCGCATCACGAGCGGCGGGATCGCGATCGCGCTCGATCGGGGTGACGAAACGGCGCTGAAAGGACTCTCGCGATCCAAGCAGCCCCGGGTTGACGATGTTGAACAGGCTCCACAGCTCGTCGAGGTAGTTCTCGATGGGCGTGCCGGTCAGCGCTACCCTGAACTCCGCCTGCAGCCGTTGGCTGGCCTGAGCGCGGCGGGTCTCGGCATTCTTGATTGCTTGCGCTTCGTCCAGAACAACCATCCGCCAGGACACCGCGGCCAGCCGATCGGCCTCCTGGTGTAGCAGGCCATAGCTGGTGATCAGCACGTCCATCGCGCCGAGGCCGGCAACCAGGGCCGCCCGCTCGTTACCGCCGGCGGTGAACCGGAGCGTCCTCAACGTCGGCGCAAAACGAGCGAGCTCGCTCTCCCAGTTGTGACAGACCGAAGTCGGCGCCACCACCAGGCATGGTCCCATTGCCGCCCGCTCCAGCATCGCCGCAATCGCCTGCACGGTCTTGCCGAGACCCATGTCATCGGCCAGGCACGCTCCCGCGCCCCAATGTGCCAGCCGCGACAGCCAAGCGAACCCCTCGACCTGATAGTCGCGCAGGTCGGCCTGCAGTGTCGATGGGACGACGGGCTTATGCTCGCTTGCTGCCCGGACGCGGGCCGCGAGCGCCCGCCAGTGCCGGTCTGCCTCGACCTTCCCGGCATCTTCGACCAGGTCCTGCACCGCGACAGAGCTGAACGCCGACAGCCGCCGGCCGTTACGGTCGCTCTCCGAGACCCTGCGCAGCCGGTCGAGCTGCTTGCGGAACGCGGCGGTCAGGGTGATGAAGCGGCCGTCATCGAGCGGGATGAACCGCCCTGGAGCACGTCCCAGGCGCTCGAGCAGATCGGTCATGTCGAGGACCAGGTCCTCGTCGATCGTGACCGCGCCCGTGAGCTGGAACCAGTCGCGGGCACGCTTCAGCCCAAGCGACAGCCGCTCACCCGAGATCGGCCCGCTCACCCGTAGCGGCTTACCCTCGGGCCACTCGATGCAGACCGGCTTACCGCACTCCTGCAGCTCCAGCAGCAGATCCAGGCAGGTCTCGGGATCCTCGATCAGCCATTCGTGGCCGTCGCCGAGCTGCTCCAGCGTCGGGCACGCCGTGACCAGCGCCGTCGCCGCCGCGCGTTCGCCATCAAGGTCGCGGTGGACGCGCTGGCGGCGGCCGCCCACCATCGCCAAAACCGATCGGCCTCCCTGACCCACCAGATAGTGCGGCCCCTCGTCCCCGAATGGCCGTGCGAGCAGCGCGACCTTCAGCCCCTGCTCCAGTCCGGCTCCGAGCGGCTGAAGCCTGATCACCGGCACGGTCAAGCCCTCGACCGCCGGAAGATCGATCGCATCGATCTCGGCGCGGATCGGCAGCGCCGGATTCTGCTCGCGGACCAGCGCCACCACCCGCTCCCGCGCCGCGGCAGGCACCTTCAGCCCGCCGTGGCCGAGGATTTCCTGAACCTCCAGAACCCGCGGTGAGACGTCGACGACGCGGTAGCGGGACGGCGTCTCGGCCTCAAGAAAGACTGCGGGGACTTCGGCCTGGTGGGACAGCGAGATCCGGTAGCCGTCGCCCTGCTCGGCGACGACCAACTCGACGGGATAGGATACGAGTTCGAGCGGCCTCAG
>DASQFG010000055.1:0-15189 GCA_035633315.1 Nakamurella sp.
GCGCTGAGCTGTGGGCCAGCGGCCCCGTCGGGGTCACCGGCCAAGGGGAGCTCGCGATGGACGATCGACCGTTGATCATCACCGATGACGACGACGTCCTCGACGACCTGCTGCGGATCTCCGCGGCGGCCGGTGTCGAGGTCACTCACAGCCGTGATCCCGGCCAGCGGGGACTGTGGCGCTCGGCATCGGTGGTGCTCATCGATGCATCGCAGGTTGCCAGGGCGGTCTCGGCCCGCCTTGGTCGAAGGCCCGGCGTGGTGGTCGTCGCGAGTGACGAACCCGACGCGGGTCTCTGGGAGCAATGCGTTCGCCTCGGCGTGGATCGCACGGTCCTGCTGGCGCGTTCGGAGGAATTCCTGGTCGGGGTGCTGTCCGACGCCGCGATCGGCGGCCCGGGAGATGGCCGGTGCATCGCCGTTGTCGGTGCGTGCGGTGGAGCTGGAGCGTCGGTGTTCGCCGCGGCGCTGGCGGTGGTGGCCGGCCGGGCAGGTGACGAGGTCCTGCTGGCGGACTGCGACCCGTGGGGTCCAGGGCTCGACGTCGTCCTCGGCGTCGAGTCGGGCGGCGGAATGCGGTGGACCGACCTGTCGGCCCCGTCGGGCAGACTTCCCGCCGATGCGTTGCGCCGCGCCTTACCCGCCGTCAGCGTCGGCCAAGGCCGGCTGTCTGTGTTGTGCCACGACCGGCGATCCGATTCGGACATCGATCCGGAAGTTGTCGACGTGGTGCTCGAATCCGGGCGACGCGCGGGCGGGATCACCGTGGTCGACGTGCCCCGACACCCCACCGCGGTGGCGGACAGAGTGCTGGAGCAGGCAGATCTGACCGTGCTGCTCGCACCGGCCGAGGTTCGCGGCTGCTTCGCCGCAGGCCGGATCTGCCGCCGTTTCGCCGACCTCGGCGCCCGGCCGGGGCTCGTGGTCCGTGGACCGTCACCGGGCGGCCTTGGCGCCCAGGACGTTGCCGATGTGCTCGGACTGCCGCTGCTCAGCCGGGTGCGGGCGGAGCCGAAGTTGGCGCGGGACATCGAGTTCGGCCGATTGCCGGGATGGGATGCGCGCAGCTCGGTGGCCCGCGCGGCTGGGCGCGTGCTGGCCTCTCTCGGCGCGCCGGTCCGTTGATCTCCATCGCAGCCGTCGGTGACGACGTCGTCGAGCGGATCCAGCGCAGGCTGGCCGACGAACACACCGACCCGACGTCATCGGCGCTGGCCAGGGCGCTGCGTGCCGAGTCGTCCGGCTTGATCAGCGACGCCGAGATGCTCCGGATGATCAGGATGCTGCAGCGCGAGTTGGTCGGCGCCGGACCGCTGGCCGACCTGTTGGCCGATCCGGCAACGACCGATGTCGTCGTCAATGGACCGGACGACGTCCGGGTGGATCGCGGGTCGGGATGGCAGGACGCCGGCGCTCGGTTCGCGGACGAGGCCGCGGTGCAGCGGCTGGCCCGCAGGCTCGCTACGGCGGCGGGTCGTCGGTTGGACGACGCGCATCCGCATGTTGACGCCCGCCTGACCGACGGCACCCGCTTGCACGCCGTGCTCGCTCCGGTGGCGGCCTCGGGGACCTGCCTGTCGTTGCGGGTGCTACGGCCGGTTCGGCACGACCTGGCTGCGCTGGAACGGTCGGGGAGTCTGCCAGGTGTCTGTGGAGCTGCGTTGGTGGCGATGCTGCGCGCCAGGCTGGCCTTCCTGGTCAGTGGCGGTACGGGCTCAGGCAAGACGACCCTGCTGTCCGCGCTGTTGGCCGCAATCTCTCCGGACGAGCGGTTGGTGACGGTGGAGGACGCCGAAGAGCTTGCCCCGCCGCATCCGCACCTGGTCCGGATGGTCGCCCGACCGGCCAATGTCGAAGGCGCGGGCGCGATCTCGCTGCGGGAGCTGGTGCGACAGGCGCTGCGGATGCGCCCGGACCGCATCGTGGTGGGTGAGGTACGCGGCGCCGAGGTGGTCGATCTGCTGGCCGCGCTGAACACCGGCCATGACGGCGGAGCCGGCACCGTGCACGCCAACACCGCTGCCGACGTCCCGGCCCGGCTCGAGGCCCTGGCCGCGCTCGGCGGTGTCGGCCGGGATGCGCTGCACGCCCAGTTGTCCGGCGCCGTGCAGGTGATCCTGCATGTGCACCGCGGGCCGGGGGGCCGGGTGTTGCAGGAGATCGCCGCGTTGACCCGGGCCGACGACGGTCGCACCAGGGTCTGCGCGGCAGTCGTCAACGGCGTGATCACCGAGCCGGGTGCCACGGTGCTGTCCCGGATGCTGCACGACCGCGGGGTGCCGGCGCCGTGGTGACTCTCGCGGCCGTCGGGTCTTGGTTGGCTGCCACGTTCGCCCGGCCGTCGACTGGGCACACGGCGCGGCCGGGGACGCCGGGGGAGCGGCTGCCGTGCTGACCCTGTTGCTGGTGGCGGCCGCGGCACTGGCCTGGCCACCGCGGCGGCCCGCGAGGTTTGCTGCGCCCGGTGGCGGCGGGGTGTCCCCGGGGTCGGCAGGTCCCGGGTCGGCCGGTCCGGGGTCGGCAGGTCCGGGGTCGGCCGGTCCGGGGTCGGCGGTGGTGAACTCCGTTGCCCGAGGTCGCCGTCGGTTGACGTCGGTGCGGTCATCGGTGAGGTCGGTTCGGTCAACGGTCGGAGTCGGCGCCGGGATCAGTGTGCTGGCAGGCGTTCTCGGAGCGGCAATGGCCGGGATGGCCGGAATGACGGCTGCCACGCTGGCCGCGGTGACGGTGCTGATCTTGATCGACTCGTCTCTCGCCGGCCGGCGACAGCGTTCCGATCTCACGGACCTGATTGCCGGGCTCAGGCTGCTGTCCAGGGAGCTCAGATCGGGAGCTGCCCCTCCGCTCGCGGCCACCCGTGCCGCGGGAGCGGCGCGTGGGGTGGCAGTGACGATGTTGACCGAGTTGGCCATCGGGGCCGGTGTGCGCGAGGCGGCACGACCCGGCCGTCCCGGGGATGCCGGTGCGGTGGCGGATATCCGCGCCCGGCTGACCGCTGGCTGGGAATTGGCGGCTCGGCAGGGACTGGCGATCACCCCGATGATCGACGCGGTGGTGCTGGATGCCTCGGAGCGGCTGGCGGCCGACAGCGAGCGGGCGGGTCAGGTGGCCGGCCCGCGGGTATCGGGCTACGTGATGGCGGGACTTCCCGTGATGGGACTGCTGTTGGGGGCCGGGATGGGCGCCGACCCCGTACAGGTGCTGGCCCACAGTGGCGTCGGGAACGTGCTGCTGGTGGTCGGGGTGACGCTGACCTGCGCCGGACTGCTGTGGTCGGCGCGCATCGTCCGCCGATGACGCCTGTCCCGGCGGACGCGGGCGCCGCCGTCGCGCTGGTGCTGGTTGCCGCGGCAATTCTGCTGGTGCCCGATCGCCCGCAGCTGCCCGTTCCGGTCACGGCGGGTCGGCGTTCTCGCGGCGGTGGCCGGGCCGGTGGCGCGGCGGACTCGCCGGGCGGCGTGCCGCTGTCGGACGAAGCACGGTCAGGATCGGCGGGCCTGCGCGCGCCATCGGGGCGGCGGGGATGGCTGGTCGCGGTTGCCCTCGCCGGGGCCATCGTGCTGATCGCGCCCAGCCTCTGGTGGCTGGCGCTGGGTGCATCGGTGATCGTCGGAATCGTGCTCGCCCGCCAATCCGCGCGTCGTTCGCCCGCCCGCCGGCGCGCCGACCGGCGCCAGTTGGCGGTGCACGAGGACCTGCTGGCCTCGTGCCTGGATGCGGGAATGGCGGTGGCGCCCGCGTTGCGAGCCGTGGCGCAGGCGCTGAGCGGCGCCGGCTCTGCGGGTCTGGCGGGCAGGTCTGCTGGAGTCGGGGACCGGGCGAACGACGGCCCGATCGCCACCCTGGACGCCGTCGCGGCCATGCTCGCGCTCGGCGCGGATCCCGACACGGCTTGGCAGCACGCCGATCTCGACCCGGATCTCGTGCAGCTGGCCGCCGCTGCCCGGCGCTCCGCCTCCGGCGGCGCCGGTTTCGCCGACGCCGTTCGCGAACACGCCGCCGCTCTGCGGGCCGAGGCGGCTGCGGAGTCCGTGCGCGCGGCCGGACGCGCCGGGGTGCTGATGACCGCGCCGCTGGGTCTGTGTTTCCTGCCCGCGTTCGTGTGCTGGGGGTTGGCCCCGGTGGTGGTGGGGTTGATCGGAAAGCTCGACATCCTCTGAGCTCGGCGTTTGACCTGTCTGCTCGTGTCAGACAGCTGTTGTTGATCTTGTCCGGCGTGTCGCCATGACGTGGTACGGCCACCGCGTGATCATCTGTGCGGTCGCCGACCATCGTCCAGGAGCGTCCAATAACTCCATCCCGACTGCAGTTGCACCACGAACGCCCGCATCGCTCGCTCCTTCACCGAACGGTGTCCATCAAGTTCGTCCAGCGAACCGTGCCAGAGCTCGAATCGGTTGATCAGCACGGCGATCAGCTCGCTGACGGAGGGTGTTCCCATTCGTCCTCAGATCATGCCGGTTGTCATCGATCAAATCCCCCTGGATCGTGAAGGCGGCGAAGAATGCGCACCGCAACCATTGTCGCGAGTCATCGGGGCTTCCTCCTGCTCTTGTCCGCCAGCCGAACCGGCCACTCCGGAAAGGCGCCGGTTCACCTCCGGCGTCAATCGGGACGAACGGGAAACGGCCGCCGCGGTGGCGCGACCGAGGTGTCGAACCGGGTGCTGGCCAGTCGACGTTCGGCCATGGTGACCAGATCGAGCACATCGCGGGCGATATAGCCGGTACTTCCACGATCGACAGTCTTACGGTGCAGAATTCCTGCTTCTGCCAGTTCCTCGAGAGCCGCCCTCGCGGGCGGAAAGGAGATACCCAGCATCCGCTTTGCGGTGGCCGTCGTCATCACCGGCACTTCGGTGAGGATCTGCATGATCCGGGCGGCCGCGGAATCGGCTCGCGGCGTTTCACGCAAACCAGCCGCCCCTCGAGAGCGGGCGAACCGGGCCGCCCATTCGATCGCGAGTTCCGCGATCTCGGAGGCTATCGATGCAGCCTGCTCGGCCGCCAGGTTCGCGGCGTCCATGAATACATCGAGCCAGTACTCAACGCCGGCGACCCCGACATCACTGCCAGGGCTGCCGTCGAATCTGAACCTCGTCAACGCGGAGACGTACCGCTCCCGTAGCGTCGACAGCACCAGGCTCACCGGCAGCACTGCTCTCGGCGCCAACCCTCGCCGGCCCAGCACCGTGTGGATGAGGGCGCGACCCACCCGGCCATTGCCATCGACGAACGGGTGGATAGATTCGAACTGCGCGTGAACCAGCGCCGCCTGGACGAGCGGGGCATGAATGGAACCGTTGAGGTACCCCGCCAGATCCTCCATCAACTCCGGCACGTCGGCCGCGACCGGGGGCACAAAGTCGGCGTCCAACGGGTGCCAATTCGACCCGCCGATCCAGTTCTGCACGCCGCGCAGCCCCTGATACCGCTCGTCGGGCAGCAGCGCCTTGTGCAGAGCCACGATGTCACCGACGCTGACAGCCTCGACCTCGAGAAGGTCCTGCGATGCGCCACGCAGCACGGAGATGTTGTTCGCCACGAGTTTCGCCTGCTCACTGAACCCGCGGACGTCCTCGACCTGGGCAAGCTCGGCCAGCGCAACCTGCTGCGGCGACGGTGCAATGCCCTCGATCTGCGAGCTGGCGATCGCCTCACTGCGGAGCAGGAATCTCGCTATACCCTCCAGTGGGCGGGACCGGGCGCCCGAGCACACGTCCCGCACCGCTGACTCCGCTTGCACTGCCTTTCTGGCAAGCATGGGCGACACCACCAGGCCCAGCGACGACAGCGGGTCGGGCCGGTAGGCCAGGAAGGCACCACCACGACGATCGTCGCGCCGCGATCCCGCGTCGGGTCGCGCCGGCCAGACCTCGCGTCGGTAGCTGCCCATGAGAGGAATCCTTTGATCGAGCGGCCGTCGATGAATGGTTAGTACCCTGAACCTTCACAGGTGCCGTGATCGGTCAGGGTTCCGGGAGATTCACAGCCCACAACACCGCGACGTGCACCGAGCGCCGACGGGCGACCGGCGGGCCTCACTCTCACCGTCGTGATGCTGCGAATGGCTCGTTCAAGCCCTGTCTCCGGCGAGGTGACGCTCGACGCTGTCCAGGATGAGCGCGAGCCCGAACTCGAACTCGCCCGCATAGGTGTAGTCCTTGCCGACCACCTGCTCGGTGATCATCTCCACGAGATGCGGGTACCGGTCGGCGGGCAGCGCGTGCTGGATCTCGTCAACGAACTCCTCAACCGTCTCACCGGCCTCGAAGGGCAGGTTGAGCTCGGTCAGCACGAAGCCGTAGACGTAGGCGTCGATCGCCGAGAATGCGTGCGACGCCAGCGCGATCGAAAAGCTGTTGTCTCGCAAGCACGCCAGCACGGACTCGTGGTGCCGGAGCAGGTTCGGGCTGGGCGTGCGGCGCGACTCGATGAGGCCCAACGCCCAAGGGTGCTGTGACAGGGCGCGGCGGGCCGACGCGGCTCGGTCGATCATCGCCTGACGCCACGGCTCGGTCGGTTCGGGCAGCTCGATCTGCGTGAAGATCCAGTCCGCCAGCCCGTCGAGCAACTCGTCCTTCCCCTCGATGTGGTGGTAGAGGGACATAGCCTCGACACCGAGTTCCTTGCCGACGTTGCGCATGCTCACCTGGCCGACGCCACCCCGGTCGGCGACACGCACGGCCGCGTCGATGATGCGGGCCTGGGTGAGCGCTGGACGCCGGGGCATTGCGGGAGCCTCCCTGAACGTGTTGCCAAGTTTACAGGCGTAAGGTTATCCTTCGATCGCAAACTTACATCTGTAAGGAGGGTTCGAATGCAGGCGGCAGTCGTCGAGCGGTACGGCGCACCAGAGGTTGTTCGCGTCGCGGAGGTTCCCCGGCCGGAGCCCCGCGCCGACGAGGTGTTGGTGCGGGTGAGAGCAGTGGCAGTGACATCGGGTGACTCACGTATCCGGGGCGCCCGCTTCCCGGCGGGGTTCGGCCTCTTCGCGCGCCCGGTGTTCGGTGTCTTCCGTCCGCGACGCCGGGTGCTGGGCACCACCTTCTCCGGCGTCGTCGAGACCATCGGTGCGAGCGTCGGCGAGTTCGCGCCGGGCGATGAGGTGTGCGGCATGACCGGCACGAAGCAGGGCGCACACGCGGAGTACGTCGCGGTGCCGACGCGCAAGCTCGCCCGCAAGCCGCCGGGCGTGACCCACGAGGACGCGGCCGGGGTGCTGTTCGGTGGCACCACGGCGTTGTACTTCTTGCGGGACAGGGCATCGGTGGGTCCCGGCACGTCGGTGTTGGTCAACGGCGCGTCCGGTGCAATCGGTACGAACGCGATCCAGCTGGCCAAACACTTCGGCGCAACCGTCACCGCGGTGACCAGCACGGCGAATGCGGCGCTGGTCACGGAACTGGGCGCAGTCCGGGTCATCGACTACACGAACGTTGACCTCACGGCCATCGCCGAACGATTCGACGTGGTGCTGGACGCCGTGGGCAACCTGACCATCGCGTCCGGCCGGCGCCTGCTGCGTGACAAGGGAGTGCTGGTGCTCGCCGTCGCGGGTCTCTGGGACACCATCAGGGCCCGCGGCAACGTCGCCGCCGGCAGCACGCCGGAACGGGTCGCCGACTTCGACGTCCTGCTCCGACTCGTGGCCGAGGGCCGACTCGCCGTCGTGCTCGACCTGACCTGCAACCTGGACGATATCGCGGACGCCTACCGCCGCGTCGACAGCGGCCACAAGGTTGGCAACGTCGTCGTGCGCCCGTAGCCAGCAGACCGCGTCTCGCGGTGCTCGTTTCCCCCGACGACCGGCTCGCCGTCGAGTCAGCAGGATGAAAGCGAGGTGTCAGCGCCCGCCCCGATGATCTGGTCGATGACCAACGCGGAGGGCGACGATGAATGGGAACGTGCGGTACACGACGGTGAGTACGCCGGTGCCGGATCGCCGGGCCGGCGCACCGGACCCCGGCCGCGTGAGTTGGGCCCCGATTGGCGTCCTGGGGCTCGGCGTGTTCGCCATCGGCACCGACATGTTCGTCGTGGCGGGCATTCTCGGCCAGCTGGCAGATGACCTCGGCGTCACGGTCGGGGCCGCGGCGCTGACCGTCACTGTCTTCGCGATCGCGTATGCAATCGGCGCTCCGCTGCTGGGTGCTGCACTGAGTGTGCGGTCACCGCGGCGGGTGCTGATCGGCTCACTGACGACATTTGTTGTGTGCGCTGCGGTGTCGGCGCTGGCACCGGCAATGATGGCGCTGCTCGCCGCTCGGGTGCTCGGCGGGGTGGCCGCATCGGTCTATGGACCGGCGGCCGCGGCGGCGGCTGTCGCAGCCCACCAGACGAGCCGTCGCGGCCGCGCGCTGGGCGTCCTGCAAGGTGCATCGTCGATGGCGATGATTGCTGGTGCTCCGCTCGGATTGATGCTGGCAACTGCACTGTCCTGGCGGGCGGCTTTCGGCCTGGTCGCGGTGATTGCGGCGATCGCCGTCATCGGCTTGCTGGGCACCGGATTCGCGTCCGCCCCGCCCGCCCGGTTCACCGTCAGGGAGCGACTCCGACCGGTCTGGTCCCCCGCGGTACTCGGCTCTCTGGGCGTCACGTTTCTGGTCATGGCCGCCTCCAACAGCGTGTTCAGCTACCTGAGCGTGCTGTTGGGCGACGGCACGGACTTGGGTGGGCTGTGGCTGTTCATCGCGGCATTCGGCGTCGGTGGCGTTGCGGGGACATGGTGGGGCGGCACCGTCGCCGACCGGTGGGGCGGTGCGCGGGTAACCCTGATCGCCGGGATCCTGCTGACGGCAGCGGTCGCGAGCCTACCGTTCGCGGCCTCTCCGGCGGTCACCCTTGCGGTGCTGGTGGGCTGGGGATTCGCCGGCTGGGGGTTCATTCCCGGGCAGCAGCATCGGCTGCTCGAGCTCGGCCCCGGGCCGCCGTCATTCCTGTTGGCGCTGAACAGCTCTGCTGTGCAACTCGGGTTCGCCGTCGGTGCGCTGCTCGGCGGACCGGTGGTCGACACCGCAGGTGCCGGTATCCTGGCCGTCGCGTGCGGGGTGGCCGGTCTTGTCCTGCACGGCCTCGTTTCGATAATCGCGAGAGAGATCCGGTCATGATCAGAACTCCATCAGACGTGGCCGAATTGGGCACCATTCTGGGGATCTGGGCGCATCCCGATGACGAGGCATACCTGTCCGGTGGGCTGATGGCAATGGCCGGTGAAGCCGGCTTACGGGTGGTCTGTGTGACGGCGACCCTCGGTGAGCTCGGCACGCCCGACCCGCAGACGTGGCCGCCGGAGCGGCTGGCCGCGGAGCGGACCGCTGAGTTGGCCCGCTGCCTGGGGATTCTCGGCGTCACCGAGCACCACTGGCTCGGCTACCGGGACGGACACTGTGCGGCGGCCGATGCGTCGAAGGCCGTAGTCGCACTGTGCGAGCTGATGGAACGAGTCGGCGCGGACACCGTGCTGACCTTCGGTCCGGACGGCTACACCGGTCACCCCGACCATCAGGCGGTCGGGACGTGGACCGCCGCGGCGTTCGACCGGGTGGCCCGTCCCGGCGCACGACTGTTCCAGGCCGCGGTCGGCGAGCTGCGAGCCCGGCGGTGGGCCGAGTTGAACGACAGCCTCGGGGTTTTCCTGCCCGGCTACCCGATCACCGTGCCCGACGAACGGCTGGCGATCGACCTGGTGCTCGACCCGGACACCGCGGCACGGAAGGTCCGTGCGCTGGCCGCCCAGGAGACGCAAACGGCGGGCCTGCTGGACGCCCTGGGCGTCGACCGCTACACGGCGTGGGTCGGCGACGAGGCGTACGTGCAGAAGCGGTGAGGCGGCGCAGATGACCCCCGTCACCGACCCCCGGCCGCGAGTCACCGGTCACGCTCGATCGAGGTTGCGGTCGATGGCCCGCCGGGCAGTCTCCAGGATCTGGGCCCGGCCGGGGATCGGCCCGGTCAGGTCGGTTCCGGGGTTCGAGGACTGAGCGGTGCGGGACCTGTTGTCCGCCGGTGCATCCGGGGCATGGTCGGCTGCGGCGTCCAGCAATCTGGCCGGCTCATCGTGACCGAGCCTGCGGAGCAGATCCGCGAGGTTGCGTAGGGTGGCCCACAGGTGGGTCCAGTTCCCGGTGCCGGCGAAGTAGTCGATGGCGTCGCAGTACCCGGTCAGCGCTTCGCGGATGCGACCCGCGCTCACCCGGACGCTGAGCAGCCCGACGGTGGCGACGGCGACCAGAAACGTTGCACCCGAAGCGCGGCCCAGTTCGATGGCGCGGACGTACTGCTCCTCGGCCAGATCCGTTCTGCCGGCAAGTGTTTCAATCTCCCCGGCGACGTAGACGCCCCACGAGATCATGGTGGCCGACACCGCGGAGGCCAGTCCCCGGTCGTTCAGGGTCCGCGCCGGTTCGAGATCACCTGCATACGCCATCGACAGGGCCGCGATTCCCAGGTTCTCCCGTGACCCGGCAGCGCGCTGCGCCGCCGCCAACGAACGCTCGACGGCCTCGGCGAACAAACCCCGGGCGAGTGCGACCACGGACAACGCGGACAGGCACAACCAGGAATCCGCATCGGTGGTCGCACGGTCAAGTCCCATGTGGGCCAGCAACTCCGCCCTGACAAGGTCGCCGCGGTGATAGGCGGCCTCCGCGGCCGTCCCCAGCACCGATGCGGCCCGCTGATGCCCGATCAGCGCCGGGTCGTCGGCCAGTTCCTCGGCCCAGCCCCGGATCTCCAGCAGATCCCGGTAGGCGATCGCGTCGAACAGTCCAACGACCATCGACGTCGCATCGTCCAGGTTCTCCCGGCCACGGGCCACCCGCCAGGCGGCTCGCAGATTGGGCAACTCCCGGCGCAGCACGGAGTCGGCCTCCGGCTCCTGTTCGCTGTTCAGCGTGGCGGCCAGCCAGGCGGTGAGATCGACGGCCCAGCGCAGGAAATGGCCGGTCGCCGCAACGTCCTCGCCGGTCGCGGCGAGCCGGTCGAGACCGAAGGCGCGCAATGTCTCCAGCATGCGATAACGGCTGCGTCCCATGAGGTCGGCGTCGATCATGGAGGCGTCGACCAGATGGGCCAGAATGCTCCCGGGATCACTGCCGAGGCCGAGGTCACCGGCGAGTCGCTCGGCGTCGTCGAGGTCGATGCCGTCAGCAAAAGCCGACAGATGACGGAACAGTCGCCGCTCGTCGTCCGTCAGGAGCTCGTAGGACCATTCGACGGTCCGACGCAGTGTCCGGTGCCGTGCCTCGCCGCTGGTCCGGCCGCCGCCCAACAGGTCGAGCGAACGGTCCAGCCGGCGGTGCAGGTCGACGAGGGAGAAGCTGGACAGTCGTCCTGCCGCCAGTTCGATCGCCAGCGGCATCCCGTCGAGGCGCCGGACGATGTCCGAGATCAGGCTCAGCTCGGCGGGTGTCGGTGGGTGACCACCGCGGACCCGGGTGGCCCTGTCCAGGAACAAGGCCACTGAAGGGATCTGCTGCAGCGAAGCCTCCGGACCCGTGCCAGGTGCCGGCAGCGGCAGTGGTGCCAGCCGATAGACGTACTCGGTGGCGAGACCGATCCGCTCCCGGCTGGTGGCCAGCACGGTCAGCTCGGGACAGGCGGCCAGTAACACATCAACCGTGTCGCGGATCGCGTCGAGCAGGTGCTCGCAATTGTCGATCACCAGCAGGCCGGGACCCTCGCCGAACACCGCGATGCAGGCGGCGAGGACATCGCCGTGAACCACGGTCAGGTTCAGGGCCGCCGCCACTGCATGCGGGATGGCGGACGGATCCGTGACCGGAGCAAGCAGCAGCACCGTCGCGACCGTGCTCGGTCGGGCGACCTCCAGCGCCACCCGGCTCTTCCCGACGCCACCCGGGCCCACCAGCGTGACCAGGCGGTGCTCTGCGAGCAGCCGGTGCAGCGCGGCCACTTGTGCCTCGCGGCCGATCAGTCCGTGTCGCCCGGGGGAATCGGGCCCGGTCGTTGCGACGGGCTCTTCCCTCCCCCTGTGAGACCTTTCCTGCGGCAGCGCATCTCGCCCCAGCTCCGCAGTGGCATCGGTTCGGGGCGCCGGGCGTTCCGGGGCTGGGGACGGGGCGGGTCGCGGTAGGGGTGGCGGCGGACCAGCAGTGCCGGCGGCGATCGCACGCTCGAGCTCACCCAGTGCCGCGGACGGATCCAGACCCGTCTCCTCGGCCAACCGGTGCCGATACTCCCGCCCGATCCGAAGCGCTTCCCTGGCCTGAGCGGTCGCCGCCAACGCCCGCATCAGCAGCAGCACAGCGGGTTCCCGCAGCGGATCGGCAGCAAGCGACGCCGACGCCAGGGCCAGGACGTCGTCCGCCTGACCCGCGTCGATCGCGCAGGCAACCAGCGCGTCGGTGACGTCGCGGTGCAGTCGCGCATACTCCTCGACCGCCGTCGCTATCGGGCCGATATCGGTGAGATCGGCCAGCATCGGCCCCCGCCAGAGCGCGGCCGCATCCCGGAGCATGGTCAGCGCGCGAACCGGGTCGAGTTGCCTGTGTGCCCGCGCCGCAGCCAGCAGCGACCGCGCCCGCGTCACGTCCAGGTCGCCGGCGCCCAGATCCAACCGATAGCCCTCCTGCCGGGTCTGCAGCCGGGCGGCCGCGACGCCGAAATGCCCGCGCAGCCGGAACACGTGGGTGTGCATCGCTTGTCGCCCCGACTCGGGTGGTTCCGCTGGCCAGAGGGCGTCGAGCAGACGGTCAACCGTGACGATCCGTCCCTCGGCGAGCGCCAGCAGGGCCAGCACCGCACGCCGTTTCGGACCCCGGACGTCGACCACCGCGCCGTCGACCACCAGCCGCAGCGGACCGAGTACCTCGACCGCGACCGTCCCCAGCGCATCCTCAGCGGCCATCCGGTGCACCTCCGACGAGCAGCATGTGATCAGCATCCAACACCGGGCAGCGGGCGGCGCGCATCTGTGAGCGCGCTGTCAGCGGGTGTCAGCAGCGTGCGAGTTCGCTCGCCGAACCTTCTTCCTGTGACCGGCACATGCCGGCAGGACAGGAAAGGGAAGACAGAACATGGACTACGACAAGGTCATGGAGTTCCTCGGGCGGTTCACCACCGACCTCGGAGCGACCGGTTCCGCCGGTGCGGCGGCGATCGGCAATCGGCTCGGCCTCTACCGGGCACTCGCGGAGTGCCCGGCGACGCCGCAGCAGTTCGCGGAGCGCACCGGGTACAACGAGCGGTACCTCACCGAGTGGCTGCGCGGCCAGGCGGCGGGTGGCTACGTGACCTACGACGCCGCGACGGGTGAATTCTCGCTCACCCCGGAGCAGGCGTTCTGCCTGGCAGACCCGAACGGCCCCAACGTGTCCGCGGCATTCGTCGCGGTACTGGGCTACCTGCGGGCCGAACCGCAACTCGCCGGAGCATTCCGCACGGGCGCCGGTGTCGGCTGGCACGAGCACCACGAGGACGTCTTCGTCGGGTGCGACGCGTTCTACCGTCCCGGCTACGTGGCCAACCTCGTCCCGAGTTGGATCCCCGCGCTCGACGGGGTCGATGCCAAGCTGACCGCCGGAGCCAGGGTGGCCGACCTCGGCTGCGGTCTCGGCTCGTCCTCGGTGCTGCTGGCCGAGGCGTACCCGAACAGCACCATCGTCGGCTCGGACTACCACACCGAGTCCATCGACATGGCTCGCAAGAAGGCCGCCGAGGCCGGGGTCAGCGATCGCGTCAGCTTCGAGGTGGCAACCGCACAGACCTTCACCGGCAGCAACTACGACCTGGTGACGACGTTCGACGCGCTGCACGACATGGGCGATCCGGTCGGCGCTGCTCGACGGGTGCGCGAATCGCTGGCGCCGGACGGCACCTGGCTGTTGGTGGAGCCGTTCGCGGGTGACAACGTCGAGGAGAACCTCAACCCGGTGGGCCGGTTGTACTACGCCGGGTCGTTGTTCCTCTGCGTGCCCAACGGGCTGTCCCAGGCCGGTGGCTACGCACTCGGCGGGCAGGCCGGTGAGTCCGCGATCCGCCAGGTGACCGCCGAAGCAGGCTTCACCCGGTTCCGGCGTGCGGCCCAGACACCGTTCAACCTGGTCTACGAAGTTCGGCCGTAGCAAGGGACTGCCGTTTCACCGGCCTTCTGCGACACCGTCCGATGAACGAGGCCGAGCCTCCCGTCCCCCGGGGGCCCGGCCTCGTTCTGTGTCGGCACGCCAGCGAGAACCCGCGCCGATCGACCATTGCAGCAGTAGGACGGCACCCTGACCGCGAGGGATCGGGGAACCCCGCAGGGGTCGTCGATCTCGCCGACGGAATGGCATTCAGTTCAAGACAATCAAAGTCCCATTCGTTCGGTGATTCCGCAATCCGGTCTTCCACGGCCTCAAAACTGCGAAACTCGAGATCCACTGGTCCCGCCGAATTGTTCCCATGTCCGGTTTCTGTCCACATTCCTGGCACGGCGCTGGAGGCCGGTCCGCGTTCCGTAGAGGCTGATCGTGACCGGCACAGAGCCGGTGGATGAATCAGTGAAAGGGGAACGTTGTGCCGCAAGGGATTCGCAGGGACAGCCGCAGGGACAGCGGAGAGCGGTTCGATCCAGGGGACAGTGTGGGGGAGCCGCCTGCCGATGACTGCCCGAAGTGCTTGCGGCGCTGGTCGACCGCGGGCAGCTATGGCTGCCTGGACCCGCAATCGCGAGGGGATGAGGTGGACATCGAGGATCTCATCGACGGCGACGGCCGTGGGTACGTCGATGTCCCTGCTGGGGAGGCGATCGTGGACTCGGGCCGATACGGCGAGAGCGACGCGGTGATCGGCGACAGCACCGTCGGTCACCGGGTGATGAGCGATGCCGGCATGAGCACCGTCGAGTATGCGGTCGGCACGGTGGTGGCAGCCGCGTTTGCCGCGGTGTTGTACAAGATCGTCACCGGCGATTCGGTCATCGCCGGGCTGACGAACCTGATCAACACCGCGCTGTCGACCACGTTCTGAGCTTCCGCGGCCACCATGAGTCGAGAAGAATCCGAACCAGCCGATCGAGGCAGCGCCGATCGACACACCGCCGATCGACACAGCGCTGATCGAGGCAGCGTGACGGTCGAAGCTGCCGTGGCGCTGGCGAGTCTGGTCGTCGTGGTGGCGGCGTGCCTGGGCGGGATCGGTTGCATGATCGGACAGGTGCGGTGCGCCGACGCAGCCCGCGAGGCGGCGCG
>DASQFG010000056.1:0-5049 GCA_035633315.1 Nakamurella sp.
CGACGCCGGCTACTTGATCACGAGAGATGGCCACCCGGGCGAATCACCACCAATGGTCCGCCCAATCCGCCGGACACGCCGCGAACGTGATCGAACGTGAGAATTCCCGACATGACGCTCGGGACGCGTCACGCGATCCCAGCCATCGCCGGCGTACTCGGATGGTCATAGGAGACAACGACATCGGCGTGTTCGTCCGGTAGATATAGGCTGCGGTACCGATCAAATCCCGGGATCCACCACTGCCGTTCGGGCGGCAGCCGGCGGGCCAGTGCCTTATCCGACACCCGCAGGTGAACCAATGCATCGATAGGGAGTTCCAGGGCTGCCAGGAAGGGCCCGTCCAGCAGAACGATGGCGTTGGATGGCACGGCCTCGGATTGCTCCCTCAGCGAACGGTCCGTTGTGGGATCCCGCAATCGGGCAACGACGTGTGTCGAACCCGCCATCAGTGGCGCGATGATCTCCCGCCCGAGCGCGGCGCTGTCGACCCAACCGCCGAGCAAGGTGTCGACCTCTTCACGTCCGAATTCCAGCCGCAACGACGCCGGCCGCCACCACCAGCGGGTCGACACTCGAACCGCGGGCCGGCCCACGGCAATGAGCCTGGCAGCAACGTTGTCGGCCAACGCCGCGGTTCCGATCTCTTCGGGACCGTCGAAGCCGACCACGCGGCGCTCCGGTGAGCGATCGTCGATCCAACTGGCGATGCTCTCAACCAGACGTTCGGGGGTTGCGGGAATGAAGCGCACCCGCTCACCCTGCCAGCTCTTGCCGCGGCCGTTGACCGACACCGCGGCGACAGCTGACTCGCGCCGGGCCCAACTGCGGCTCGCTCGCGCCGAACTGATTACAGCGTGCTCGCACCTGCCTGATCGGCGCCGTTCACGTCACGCCTGGTCAGGCCTGAACCTCCGATGCAAGACACAGGCAGAAAGGATGCCCCGACGGATCCTTGTAGACCCGGAAAGAGCTTTCGCCCTCCGGAATCCCCGTCGGCACGGCTCCAATCGCGAACGCTCGAGCCTCCGCAGCGTCGAGATCGGGCACGTCCAGGTCCAGGTGGAACTGCTGCGGAATCGTGTTGTCCGGCCAGGTCGGCCGCACATGGTCGGGGGCGAGTTGGAACGCCAGGCCGGCACCACCACCGCCGCCCCGAACCGTGATCCAATCTCCGTCCTCCCGGACGATCTTCCATCCGAGCAGGGCGCAATAGAAGTCGGCGAGCTCGCGTGGCCGCGGGGTGTCCAGCACCACCAGATCGAAGGTTGCGATGGGATTCTCCATGCACGAGATCTCAGCACACCATGCCGACAACGACGTGGTGAGATGACACGCAATCTCGTGATGGCCCGATTGCTCATCACCGAGAGTGCGGTCGCGAAAGAAAACTCACGAAAGAAACAGCTGCGCAAAGGTGTAGATCAGCAATCCGGCCAGCGCTCCGACCACGGTTCCGTTGATCCTGATGAACTGCAGGTCACGGCCCACCTGGAGCTCGATCTTGCGGCTGGTCGCCTCGCCGTCCCACCGCGCGATGGTCTCGTCGATGATGCCGGTGATGCTGCGGGCGTGGTGCCTGGCGATGTAACCGGCGACGTCGGCCACCCAGCCGTCGACTTTCTTCGCCAGCGGCCCGTCCTCGGTGAGCTGCTTGCCGAAGGAGATCAGTCCGTCGGTCACCGAGCGGCGCAGCGGTGACTGCGGATCCTCGGCCGCCTGCAGCAGCGAGTCCTTGACCGACGACCAGGCGCTGGCCGCCAGTGAGCGCACCTCGGCGTTCGCGACGATCCGGTCCTTGACGGCGTCCGCGCGTTCCATCGTTGCCGGGTCGGTCTGCAGGTCCCTGGCGAACTCGGCAAGGAACTGGTCCAGCGCCTGCCGCAGCTGATGCCCGGGATCGGTCTTCACCGCCAGCGCGAAGGCCTCCACCTCGCGGTAGATCCGGTCGGCGACGAACCCGTCCAGGAACCTCGGCGACCAGGACGGCGCGCGCTGGGAGACCACCCTGGAGACGGCGGTGTAATTGTCGCGGATCCACTCGTAGCAGCGGTCGATGACGAAATCCACCAGCCCGTGGTGGTCACCCCGCTCGAAGACCTCCTCGGCGATCCGGCCAAGCGGCGGCCCGATTCTGGTTTCGGCGATCTTGCGCCGCGCCATGGATTCCAGCAGGTCGGCGACCTGGTCGTCGCTGAGCACGTTGCTGATGCCCCGGACCGCGGTCGCCAGCTCGGCGGTCACCTGCTGGGCCGCCTCCGGGCGCGAGAGATACTCCCCCACCCTTTTGGCGACCGAGAACCCGGCGAGCCTCTCCCGCACCACGGTCTCGGACAGGAAGTTGGTCGCGACGAATTCCGAGAGCGACGAGCCGATCGCATCCTTGCGGCTCGGGATGATCGCCGTATGCGGGATCGGCAACCCCATCGGTCGGCGGAACAGCGCCGTCACCGCGAACCAGTCCGCCAGCGCGCCGACCATCCCGGCCTCGGCGGTGGCCCTGACGTAGCCGAGCCACGGATACCGGTCCTGCAGCGAGAACGCGATCACGAAGATGATCGCCATCAGCACCAGCGCACCGGTGGCGATGAGCTTCATCCGGTTCAACCGGCGCCTGCGCTCCTCATCGGCAGGGCTCAGCGCGCCGGCCGCGAACGCCGGAATGAAAAGCGCGGGTGCCGGCCTCGCCGCCGTTCCGGCGGTGCGGGGCGCTCCGGCCGGGCGAGGCGCTGCCGGGGGCGGGCGAGGCGCTACCGGGGGCGGGCGAGGCGCTGCCGGGGGCGGGCGAGGCGCTGCCGGGGGCGGGCTGCCGACAGCGTCGTTGAGGGCCCCGGCCGCGTCAGGCACGGGGCCGGCCGAGCCGGTTGGGCCGGCCGACTCGGTCGGCTGGGATTCGGTGCTGCTCATGACGCCATTGTCACGTGTCGGCATGTGGTCACGTGTCGGCTGTTCTCGCTCGGCTGCACAGCGGGACAGTTCCCGGCCGTGTCCACTTTCACCCGGCACGGTAGGAATGACGCATGACATGGGCCGATTCCCTGACACCGCGGCTGGCCAACCCGCTGGTGCATCGCCTACGGCCGTACACGACCACGATCTTCGCCGAGATGTCCGCGCTTGCGGTGGCCACCGGGTCGATCAACCTGGGTCAGGGATTCCCGGACACCGACGGGCCGCCGTCCCTGCTGGCGGCCGCGCAGCAGGCCATCGCGCAGGGGGTCAACCAATACCCACCAGGGCCCGGGATCCTCGAGTTGCGACAGGCCGTCGCGGACACCCGGCTCCGTGACCACGGGCAACGGTTCGATCCCGACACCGAGGTGCTGATCACCGTCGGGGCGACCGAAGCCCTCGCGGCCGCCGTCATCGGGCTGTGCGAACCGGGCGATGAGGTGCTGATGCTCGAACCGCACTACGACTCCTACCCGCCGATCGTCGCGATGGCCGGCGGCAGCCACCGCTCGGTGCCGCTCCGACCTGACAGCACGGGGCGGTTCGCGCTGGATGTGGACGAACTGGAAGCCGCGGTCGGTCCGCGCACCCGGATGCTCATCCTGAACTCGCCGCACAACCCGACCGGGACGGTGCTGACCCACGAGGAGCTCGCCGGGATCGCCCGGGTCGCGGTGGACCGCGACCTGATCGTGCTCACCGACGAGGTCTACGAGCACCTGATTTACGACGATGCCCGGCACCTGCCGCTCGCCACCTTCGACGGAATGGCCGAACGCACGGTCACCATCTCCAGCGCGGGGAAGACGTTCAACGTCACCGGGTGGAAGATCGGCTGGGCCTGCGGTCCCGCACCACTGGTCGCGGCCGTCCGGGCGGCGAAACAGTTCCTCACCTACGTCGGCGGCGCGCCGTTCCAGCCTGCGGTGGCCGGGGCGCTGCGCACCGAGATGGCGTGGGTGCGTGGGCTCCGGAACAGCCTGCAGGCCAAGCGCGATCGGCTGTGCGCCGGCCTGCAGGCGGCCGGGTTCGGCGTGCTCCGGCCGCAGGGAACGTACTTCGTGATGACCGACATCCGGCCCCTGGGATCGGACGACGGGATGCAGTTCTGCCTCGACCTGCCGCACCGCGCCGGCGTCGTCGCCGTGCCCGACGAAGTGTTCCACGACGATCCCCGCGACGGAAAGCCCTTCGTACGCTTCGCGTTCTGCAAACGCGACGAGGTCATCGACGAGGCCGTGGAGCGTCTGGCGGCCATGCGATGAGCGGGGAACGGATCTCCGACCTGCTCCGGCGCGCGCCGGTCTTCGACGGCCACAACGACCTGGCCTGGGCCTTGCGCAAGCAGGTCGACTACGACCTGACCGCCCGGGACATCGCGGTTCACCAGCCGGCCCTGCACACCGACATCCCGCGCCTGCGCGCCGGCGGGGTGAGGGCGCAGTTCTTTTCCGTGTACGTGCCCGGCACGCTGACCGGCGGTGCGGCCGTCACCGCCACCCTCGAGCAGATCGACTGTGTGTCAAGGATTGTCGCCGCCTACCCGGAGACCTTCACGGCCGCCAGAAAGGCGTCGGAGGTCCGCCGGATCATGGCCGACGGCAAGATCGCCGCGCTGCTCGGCGCCGAGGGCGGGCACAGTATCGACAACTCGCTCGGCGTCCTGCGCACCCTGCGCCGCCTCGGTGTCGCGTACATGACGTTGACGCACAATCAGAACGTGCCATGGGCGGATGCGGCGACCGACGTCCCCGTAGCGGGCGGCCTGACCGAGTTCGGGCGACAGATCGTCCGGGAGATGAATCGGATCGGGATGCTGGTCGACATCTCCCACGTCGCTCCGGCAACGATGCACGCCGCGCTGGAGGAAAGCGTTGCGCCGGTGATCTTCTCGCATTCCTCCTGCCGGGCGCTGACCGATCATGTGCGCGACGTGCCGGACTCGGCGTTGCAGCGACTGGCGGCGAACGGCGGTGTCGTCATGATCACCTTCGTGCCGGACTTCGTCTCCCAGGAGTGTGCCGACCACGCGGTGGCCGAGGACGCCGAGCGGCACGCCCTCGGGCTGGACAAGGTCACCGTCTACACCGAGCACGC
>DASQFG010000057.1:0-9071 GCA_035633315.1 Nakamurella sp.
CAGATCCACGGATCCCACCGGCACGAGGCTCGCCGACCGCCGCTGCCGGTCGCGGGCGCGAAGGTGGCGGCGCCGCGGCCTGGTGCCCGCGACCAGCCGTCGCACGTGGTCGTCAAGGGCTTCCGCTGCTCGCGCAACCACCTGAACGACCCTCGGGTCTCGTTCTGCTCGGTGTGCGGGATCCGGATGGACCAGCGGACGGGCATCCTCATCGACGGCCGCCGCCCCCCGCTCGGCCTACTGGTCCTGGACATCGGCGCGACGTTCGTGCTGGACGACAACTACCTGCTCGGGCGGAACCCGGAGACCGACGAGGCCGTGGTCAGCGGGCGCCTCCGGCCCATCCGGCTCGACGACGACAGCGGTACCCTTTCCCGGGTGCACGCCGAGATCCGTTTGCAGGGTTGGGATGTCGTGCTGATCGACCGCGGATCGGCCAACGGCACCTACGTCGCAGCAGCGAACCAACCCGGCTGGACCCGACTCTCGCCGCTGGAGACCTTCGTGCTTGCACCCGGCACGCACGTGCATACGGGTCGGCGGATGTTCACCTTCGAATCCGCACATGCCCGGCTGTAATTCCCACCCCTGGTAATTCCCACCCCTGGTACCCGCAACGGACGCCCGCGACGAGCGCATCGTCACGGCTCCCTCAGGTCACATTCGTCGGGCCCGGAGTACCCGGGCGAACCGGGCGTTCATGACGACGGGGCGAGCTTGGCCAGCTGCTCGGTGAACTCGGTCTCCCGGTCGTCCTGGCCGGCCCGGACGCTGACCACCGTCCCGGCCGCGAGCGCTGGTGCCGGGGTGCCCGACGGCACCACGATCAGCGCGGCCTCACCGACATCTGCCGACGGGCGGACCGACCCATCGGCTCCGGAACCCGGGCCACCAACAACAACGCCACCAACAACAACGCCACCAACAACAACGCCGCCAGCCACAGTGCCGCCAGCCGCGGCAGGCTCCGACCCCCCGGCGAACCCGTTCTCCGCCACCCTGACGTCCAGCCCCGCCGAACGGAGCGGCGCCAGCGCGGAGATGATCTTGCGGGACGCCCTGCCGCCGTCACCGGCCTGCACCAGCAACGGTCCGCGCAGGTGCGCGGCCGCGGCCGCACCCAGCACCAGCGCCGTCCGGCCGTCGGCATCGCCATCGGCAACAACGGCGACGGCATCGCCCGCACCGACCGGCCCGGTGCCCAGCTGCGTGACGGCGAGGGTGAACCGCCGGTCCACCGCTCCGCCCGCGACCGCGGGCTCGGCGTGGATCGTCAGCCAGCGTTGGTCGACCAGCACCACCTTCGCCTCGACGGCCTCAGCCTGCGCCAGCAGATCCGCCCACGGATCGGAGGTGAAGCGGGTCAGCACGGAGCACGCCGCACCGCACGATGTCACCTCGTCGGCCAGGGCTTTGAGCTCGTCCACGGTCGCGGCCATCTGCGCGAGATCCGGCACCAGCGGTGCGCCCACCTCCAGCGACGTGGTCGGGCGGCGGACCAACCGGCTCAGCACCAGCTCGGCCGGTCGGCCGGCGCCGAGCAACGCTGCGCCCACCCCGGCCATCCGGGCGGCCCGCGACTGGTCATCGACGAGCGCCAGCACCCGGTAGGAATCGATCAGCCCGAGGCTTGCACGTTCGGCGGCGGCGATGTCCCGCTGCAGCACCCGGTCGGGATACACCCGCTTCAGCAGCGGCCCGGTCATCGCCGTGGTGATCAGGGCCATCAGCACCAACATGGTGAACAGTTCGTCGTCGAGCACCCCGAGCTGCTTCCCGACGTTCAGGATGACCAGCTCGGTGAGCCCGCGGGTGTTCATCAGCACGCCGATCGCCGTTGACTGCCGCCGGGGGACCTTCATCACCCGCGCGCCGAGATAGGCACCCACGAACTTCCCGCCGATCGCGACGACGAGGATCAGCGCGAGTTGCCACAGCCCGGATCCGGTGATCCCGCCGACGTTCGTGCTGAGACCGGTGACCACGAAGAACAGCGGCAACAGGAGGAGCACGCTGACCTGTTCCAGGCGTTCCAGGATCTCCCGGGTCAGCTCCGCGGCACCCTGCCGCGGCATGATCGCGCCGAAGATGAACGCACCGAAGATCGCGTGGATGCCGATGATCTCGGTGATGTAGGCCGAGACCAGCACCCCGATCAGGACCACGGCCAGGATGTCCGGGGTCAGCCGGCCGGCCCGGGCGTACCAGGTGTTCAGCCTGCGCAGCGCGGGCCGGACCAGCCCGAACATCACCGCGGCGAAGACTGCGGTGAGCGCGATGATGCGCAGCACATCGAGCGGCCCCTTGCCCGCCACGACGGCGACCACGAAAGCCAGCAACGTCCAGGCGATGATGTCGTCGACCGCGGCACAGGCCAGCGCCAGCACGCCGGTGGACGTGCGGTGCATGCCACGGTCGGTCAGGATCCGGGCCAGCACCGGGAACGCGGTGATGGACATCGCGACGCCGAGGAACAGCGCCAGGGCCACCGGCGTCACCGGGCCGGCGGCCGTCTCGTCATGGCTGGGGTACAGCAGCAACGCCAGCCCCGCGCCCAGCGCGAACGGCAGCACCACCGACGACGCGGAAATAGCCCCGGCCAGCTTCTCCCTGCCGCGGATCAGCAGCATGTCCAGCTCCAGGCCCACGATGAACATGAACAGCACCAGGCCGAGCTGGGCGAGCACCGACAGGTACGGCAGCACCTCCGGCGGGAAGAGCCGCTGGTCCAGGTCGCCGGGCAGCAGGCCGAGCAGGCTCGGTCCCAGCGCGATCCCGGCGATGATCTCGCCGACCACGGCCGGCTGCCCGACAGCCCGCGCGGCCCGGCCGAACACCCGGGCGACGATCATGATGATCGCGATGTCGATGAAGACCAGCGCAGCGATGTGCATGTGCCGTCCTGTTCAGTCGGGCGGTGCGGGCAGATCCAGACGGACCGGGCGGTGCGGGCAGATCAGTCGGTCGTTGCGGGGTCCTCGTCGTGCGGATCGCGGCTCGCGCGGACAGTCCGATCGACCGGACGGACGCGCCCACCGGCCGTTAGGATGAAACGCGCTGGGCCGAATGGTAACTCTCCGGCGTCATCCCCGACGCTGACCCGATGCTGACCCGGTTCTGACCCGATGCTGATCAGGAGTCCGTCGTGGTGCTGCAGGACACTCCAGCGCAGGCGCTGCCCGTGCTCGCCGACTTCCAGGTCGTCCGGCTGATCGGCGAGGGCAATCACGGCCGGTTCTACCTGGCCCGGCCGCCGGCCCGGCTGGCCATCATCGACGAGTTCGTCGCGGTGAAGGTCTTCGCGGGGCAGTGCAGCGAGGACGCCTACCGCCGCGGCACCCGCGAACTGCGGGCCTTCGCCGCCGTCGACTCGCCGTACCTGGCCCGGGTGTACGACGCGGTGCTGGAGGACAACTTCCTCTACGCCATGGAGTACTTCCCGCTCGGATCGCTGGCCGCCCCGGCCCGACCCTTGAACCGAGACGAGGTGTTGCGCGCCGTGCAGCACGCAGCCATGGCCGTCCATGCGTTGCACGAGTCCGGGCTTGCCCACGGCGATGTCAAACCCGGCAACGTGATGCTGCACGAGGGCGGCGCGAAGCTGTCCGACCTCGGCCTGGCGCGGGTGTTCTCGGCAGGCGCAGCGCTCACCGGGATGGCGCCGGAGACGTCGGTGGAGTTCCTGGACCCCGGACTGCTGCTCGGCGAACCGCCGTCCCGGTCGACGGACATCTGGGCCCTTGGCGCCACCCTGCACCGCGCGCTGTCCGGTGCCGGGCTCTACGGCGAACTTCCCGAGGGCCAGCCGCTGCTGGCCATCAGAAGGGTGCAGTCCAGCCGACCGGTCGTGCACCCGTCGCTGACCCCTGCGGAGGCGGCGCTGGTGCTGGCCTGCCTGGCTCCGGAAGGCAGCCGTCCGGCGACGGCCGCCGAGGTGGCCGACCGGATCGCCGCCGTGCGCGCCGGCGACCGGGGCTGACAAATTCGGGTCGACGTTCAGGGTGGTCATTCGGCTTGCCTCCGCCGGTCCGGCCGCGCGCTCTCGGGCTCAGAACGGGGCCGGCGTCCACCACTGGTCGATCAACTGCGTGGTGGTGTGGTCCTGCCAGTGCACGTACAGCAGGTACTCCAACCGCGCGTCGTCGTTGAACGAGGTGAAGACGTAGGGCAATTTCGCTTCTTCGTCGGCTGTCCGGTACAGCGTGCCCTTCTCGACACCGTCGAGAACCCAGGGCTTCGTCACCGCCACGTTGCCGTAGTCCCGCTCGAGGTAGGCGTTCTTGACGTCCTCGGTCGGGAAATGCATGACCTCGAGGAAGACACCCTGGGGGTCAGTGCAGTTGATGATCGCGTCCACTCCGCTGTTCTCGGTGTCGCTGGCGATCGAGCAGGCCGCGTCGGCGTAGCCCTTGTCGGTGGGGGTGGCGGGCAGCAAGTCCGGGAAGTCGTCCACGACGAACGCGGCGTTCCCCCACGGGTCGGTGACGGTCACCTTGACCAGCTCGCTCGGTGACGACGTCAGGCCGGCCGCGTTCGTCGCCGTGACCGCGTAGTTGTAGGTGCCGGGACCGAGTTTCGCGTCGCTGTACCGGGTGTTCGTACCGGTGTAGACCACCTCGCTGTTGCGGCTGAGCGTGTAGCCGGTCGCGCCGTTGGACGACGACCAGCTGACGGTCACGTCGCGGCCGTCGGCCGCGGTGGTCAGCCCGCTGGGTGTCGACGGTCCCGCCGCCGGCTGCGGATCGCTCGAGCGGGTCAGCACGAACGCCGTCACGCTGCCCACCACGACCAGCACCGCCACCAGGCTGACCAGGATCCACTTCAGCGCGGATTTGGACTGCTGTGGGGTCGGGTGCGGACCGGTGTGCATCGACATCGGTGTGGGCGTCACCGGGGCCTGCGGGTAGCCCGCGGTCGGGCCGGTGTGGTGGCCGCCGCCCGGGGGTGGACCGCCGGGCGGCAGCCCGGCGAACTGAGCGGTGGCCGTGTTCGGCCCCGTCGGCCCACCGTACTGTCCCGCCGGAGCGCCCGCGAACTGCCCGGGTCTACTCGGTGCGGGAGAGAAACCCCCGGTACCGCTCGGGCCGGCGCCGGCCGCGGCGGGCACCTGCGGCGGGTGGGCCTCGGTGGCGCGGTAGGCGGCTCCGCCGAGCGGTGGCACCGTGCCGGTGGGGGTCCAGCCGGCCGGGTACTGGCCGCGCGGAACGCCGCCCGATTGATGCGTCTGCTGCCACCCGGCCAGCCGCTCCAGCATGCTGATGATCTCGTCGAGCTCCGCCGGGTGCCGCGAGCCCTCGCGCTCGTAGCCGACTGTCCGGCTCACCTCGTTGTTGCTGACGGTGATCTCCTGAAAGACGTCACCGGGCACCACGAATTCCAGCGGCAACCTCGGCGGCAGGTCGAAGAACCGCGACCGTTGCAGCAGCTCTTCCAGGGCGATCCGGTTGGTCGCCGACAGATAGTTGGTGGACACCGGGCCGAGCTCGGCGACCGTGCCGAGCGCCGCGGATGTCCGGCGCACCGACACGGCGTACGGCGGCCGGGGGGCAGTCAGCGAGATCGACGCGGCGGCGACCGCGGCCGAACCGGCCTCCGCAGCCGCTGCACCGGGTCCCCCGGGGGCGGCGATCGAGGAGGCGGCGTCCGGCACGGCGGCCGGGCCACCCGCCGATCCGGCGGCACCGGCTCGAGCGGCCGGCGGCGGGGCGGTTTCGGCGCGGGTCGGGTCCGAGGCTGCGGGCGCCGAGGCGGCCAGCGCTGCCCTGGCCGCCAGGCTCAGCTCTCGGCACGTGGCGTACCGGTCGTCGGGGTTCTTGGCCATCGCCTTCGCGACCACCGCGTCGAACCCGGCGGGCAGCCAGGGCATCGCGTCGGTCGGCCGGGGCGGGGGGTCCTTCAGGTGGGCCGTCATGGTGGCGAACGGTGAGGACTCCGGGAACGGCACGCTGCCGGTCAGCAACTCGTACAGCACGCAGCCGAGCGCGTAGATGTCGACCCGATGGTCCAGCGGCTGGGCCTCGATCTGTTCCGGTGACGCATACGCCAGGGTGGCCAGCAGGTTCCCGGTACCGGTGAGGTGCTGCACCTCGTCGGTCGACTTGGCGATGCCGAAGTCGGTCAGCAGCACATGCTCCGGTTCGCTCGGATCATCCGGTGCGGCCAGCAGGATGTTGGCCGGCTTCACGTCACGGTGCAGCAGCCCGGACCGGTGCGCGAAATCCAGGCCGGAGCCGACTTCGGCGATGATGTGCACCACCCTCGCGGGCGTCATCGACCCGTCGCCGGCGTGCGCGGCGACCGAGGCGTCGGTGCCGGCCACGTACTGCATGGCGATCCAGAGCTGCCCGTCGACCGATCCGCGGTCGTAGACGGCGACGATGTTGCGGTGGATGAGCCCGGAGGCCAGGTCGGCCTCGCGCTCGAACCGCGCGCGGAAATTCGCGTCCGCGGAGAAGGCGGGATTCAGCAGTTTGAGCGCGTCACGCCGTGGCAGCCGTGGATGCTTCGCCAGATAGACCGCACCCATCCCGCCGGTGCCGAGAGTGGATTCGATCGTGTACCCAGCGAACTCATCCCCCGGGGCTAATGCCACCGCCGAACCCCTATCTGAGAGTGCCGAATGATCAACCATAACCAGGTGCCGAGTGCGGTGTCACGCCTCGTGGCAGGCTCACGCCAAACGCCATCCGAAGGAGTGAAGGACAGCCCGATTCGATACCCCAGCAGGCGCCTGTGTTGGCCCCGGCCAGCCGTTCGCGGGGGCTGAGCTGGGTGGCGCTCGGACGAGTGGACCGGCGCGGTCCGGCGAACCAGACCGGCGGCACTGTATTTCCCCACGGAGCCCGACCGGTATTTCCCCACGGAGCCCGACCGCTCCTCGGCGCGAGCTTGAGAACCGCGGACCGGGATCCGGCGTATCGGATTGGCGACCTGGCGCGTCCAAACAGCAGGGGTTACGACCGGCCATCTACCAGATGTCCGGTCAGGAAACGGGGGAGAGAACATGACTATGCTCAATCTTGACGGCGTCCTGGTCATCTACGAGGGCCTGAAGCACCGACTGCGGTGGGAACATCAACCTGGCTGGATTCCAGCGCTCGAGTTGATCGAACGACCCAGGCCGGAGAGCCGGGTGCTGGGCCACATCTGGCCCAACCGCACCGCTGCGGCAATGATCAGGCGAGAGATCGGTCATGGTCAGAAGGCCGTGGTCGTCCTTGACGGGCAATCGCCCGTGATTGATCTACCCCGCGCCGTGGTTCCGCGGATCCCGATGGGCGCCATCGACTTGACCGAATCCGACGGAGCCAGGGCATCGTTGTGCGTGCAGCCGCTGACCTGGCTGGCACCGAAGGACCGCGCCCGCGGGGAGGCCTTCGCCTCCGGCGCCGAGGATCTCTTCGACGAACCGCACCCACCCTCGTCACCACATGTCGAGGACGACCTGATCGGAACCCGCGAGCCACTGCGGTTCGTCTACTACCGGAGGGCATTGGGCATCGACACCCTCCGCGACGTGATTGCGCGGGTGTTCAGTGCCCAGCACTCAGCGCAAGTGCTGCCGATCGGTCACGGTCATGGCGTCAGGCCGCTGCCCGTCCGCACGCCCGCCCGCAAGGTCGCCTGACGGTCGGAACCGCAGCCCGGCCCGATCGGCGTCCGCGACGCTCGGTGGTTGAGGGATAGGACGGGCGGGCACGCTGCAGGTCAGAGCAGGACCGCCGGGCTGATCGGCTGAACCCGCTGCAACAGTTCGGGATCGTCGTTGGCGACCGCCCCGACGCGCGGCCCGATCGGTCGCAGCTCGAGCCCTGCCACCAGGTCGTCCGAGGGCGGGGTGAGCATCGGCTGGGGATCGACATGCGGGTCCAGCCAGGCGTCCCATTCACTGGCCGGCAGGATCAGCGGCATCCTGTCGTGGATGTCGCGCATCGGACCGACCGCGTCGCTGGTGATGATCGTCATGGAGACCAGGGGATCGCCATCCGGGGACCGCCAGTACTCCCAGAGCCCGGCGAATGCCATCACCGATCCGTCGGCCGGGGTCATGTAGTACGGCTGCTTGAGCACCGACTTCCTGGTGCGCCCGGACGATCCCGGCACCGACTCCTGAGGGAGCTTCTTCCATTCGTAGTAGCCGCTGGCCGGGATCAGGCAGCGGCGGCGGGCCAGCGCGGTCCGGAAGGCGGCCTTGGTGGTCAGCGACTCGGCCCTGGCGTTGAACATCCGAGTGCCCACCGAGATGTCCTTGGCCCACGACGGCACCAGACCCCAGCGCATCGGCTCGATCTGCCGCCGGGCGTCCGCCGGCGGCACCCGCGGATCGACCCGGACGACCGGAACGGTGATGGTCGGCGCGATGTTGTACCGCGGCCGTATCGGGTCGCCGCCGTACAACCCCGCCGCTCCCCCGGCGTCGGGGTCGGGTTCGGCGTCGAAGGTCCCGTACAGCGACTCGGATTCCATCGTCAGCGTGTAGCGACCGCACATACCGGCCATGGTGCCATCGGCTCCCGACAGTATCGGTTCGCGACCGCGGTGCTACCTCGGGACCCGGAGGATTCCGACCCTGACGCCGTTGCCCCACGGCGTCGGCGCCCCTCGTGGAGTCGCCCGCCCGCGGGCCAGGGACTACCGTGGGTAGACAAGCCACTACCAAGCGTTATGCCGCAGTGACGTATCCCTGGGGGGAGCCGACCGTGCAGAGCATCGTGTGGAAAGAAGAGCCGGACCAGCACGACTACCCGGCCGCGACGTCGTACCTGTCCCTGGTGGCCACACCGGACCTGGTGAAGTCGACGGTGGACGCCCTGCAGGCCGCCAAGCTGGAGCATTTCAAGGCCAAGGACATCCTGCGGGCGTCCGGCCTGGAGATGCTGCCGGCGGACAACCAGCACGTCGCCAAGGACATCGGCACGGTGAAGGCCGGTAAACGGCTGTCGCCGGTGCTGCTGGTCCGGGGTGCATTGGAACGGGGTTTCCCGCTGCAGATCGCGGACGGCTACCACCGGGTGTGCGCCGGCTACCACCTCGGCGAGAACAACGACATCCCGTGCCGGATCGCCGAACTG
>DASQFG010000058.1:0-8815 GCA_035633315.1 Nakamurella sp.
TGATGACCCATTCCGCTGGCGGCATCGCGCTGGCCCTCGTGGCGGTGCCGTCGACCTGGCTGGCCTGGTTGGCCTGCAGCGCACCCATCGTGAAGGCTGCGCTGCGCTGATCCCCGCGGCGATGCCGGCGGCCCAGTTGGGATGGCTCCGTGGCCGGGTTCGCGGAAACGCTGCCTCCGCACTGGGCTGAGCGGCTGGCTGCGCTCACGCTCAGCGTACTGCGGTGCTTACGATAAGTAGCTAGAATCGAATCATCATGACCGGGGGCGACGGAGTGCTGGGTGGGGCGACCATGCGGGTCGACGGTGGCCTCGCGGCGGCTGTGCTGGATTCGCTCCCGGATGCGACCGCCGTCCTGGACACGTCCGGGAAGATCATCGCGATCAACCACGCCTGGTTGATGTTTGCCCTGGACAACGGCGGGTCGCCTACCGCTACTGGGCTCGGCGTGAACTACCTGGACGTCTGCCATCGATCGGCGGACGGCGGATGCGACGACGGCGCCCACGTGGCCACCCAAATCCGGGACGTGCTGGCCGGTCGCTCGGTCGAGGCCGAAGCCGAGTACCCTTGCCCCTCCCCCGATGTGCGGCGCTGGTTCATGATGCGGGTGACCAAGCTCAAGGGCCCCGCTCCCGGCGTGATCGTCTCGCACGTCAACATCACCCGACGCAAGATGGCTGAGCAGGAACTCGCCCACGCAGCATCGCACGACCCGCTGTCGGGTCTGGCGAACCGCACCTTGCTCAACGCCAGGCTGACCGCGGCCCTCGACCGGCGCCGCGACCAGCGACCGAATCCCGACATCGGTGTGCTGTACATCGATCTCGATGATTTCAAGGCGGTCAACGACCGTTTCGGACATGCTGCGGGCGATGAGGTCCTGCTCAACGTCACCAACCGACTGACGGGCACCGTGCGCTCCAGCGACACCATCGCCAGAATCGGTGGTGACGAGTTCGCGGTCATCGTCCCCGGTGTCGACCGGCGGGAACTGGCGGTCGTGGCCGCCAAGGTCCGCACCGCGCTTGCGCCGCCCCACCGGATTCACGGCGAGTGGGCGACCGTGACCGGAAGTGTCGGGATGCACCTGGCCGAGCCCGGGGACATGGCCGCTGAGACGCTGCGGCGAGCCGACCAGGCCATGTACGCGGCCAAGCAGGCTCGGACGCGGCCGACGTCAGCGCTCTGATCTGCGCACCTCCATCGGCACCTCCGATGAAGCTCCCGGCGGGCGGCGCAGGGCAGGCGGCGGCTCCGGATGCTCGCCGCGACCGCTGTGTCGAAGCGGTAGTGGAGTGCACCAGGCGCGTCGGCCCGGTGCGGTCCGTAGATTGGTGCTGTGGCGCTGACCCTCTTGCCGTTGTTCCCGCTCGGCACGGTGTTGTACCCCGGAGTTGTGCTGCCGCTGCACATCTTCGAGGAGCGCTACCGCCAACTCGTGCGCGACCTGCTGGCACAGCCCGACGGGCCACGCCGATTCGGCGTCGTTGCGATCAAGGAGGGCCGCGAGGTCGGTCGGGACGGGGTCACTGCATTGCACGAGATCGGTTGCACCGCAGAGCTTCGGCGGGTCGAAGCGTACGACGACGGCCGTTTCGACATCATCGCGGTCGGTGGGTCACGGTTCCGGGTGGTGCGGGTGGATGCATCGCAGCCGTTGGTCGGCGAGGTGGAATTGCTGCCGGAGGTCAGTACCGACGAGGCCATCAGGCTGTCCGGCCGGGCGATCAGGATGTTCGGCAGTTACCGGAAGGCTCTGCTGACGGCGCAGGGCCTCGCCGTCGACGAACCGCCCGATCTTCCTGACGATCCGGTCGAACTGTCCTACGTGATCGCGGCGGCGATGCTGGTCGAAATGTCCGACAAACAGGAATTGTTGGCGACGCCGACCGTTGACGAGCGACTGGCGCTGGAGGTGGCGATGCTGCGCCGGGAGTCGGCTTTGGTCAATCAGCTCTCCACCCGCCCCGCTGTCGAGTTCCCGCGGGCGGGGTACAGCCCGAACTGACGCCGCGGCCTTTCGGGGCCCGGCCGAAACGGGCTGATCCGCCCCGCGTTCACCCCAGCAGTTCGTGCAGATAGCACCAGCGCCAGGCTTCGCCGGGTTCGAAGCTGCGCATCACCGGATGTCCCGTCCGCTCGAAATGCTTGGTGGCGTGGTTACCCACCGACGAGTCGCAGCAGCCGACATTGCCGCAGTGAAGGCACAGCCGCAGGTGCACCCACTTCAGCCCTTCCCGCCGGCAATCCGGGCAGCCGTCGGGGGTCAGCGGCACGGTGTCCTCGGGGGCGTTCGCCAGGTCGTCGCATTCGCCGGCGGTACGGGCAGGCGTCACCAGGGTCCGGTCGCCGACGGCTTCGGCGCGGCCGGAGTGGCGGTCGATCATCGACTCCTCGACGTCCAGGGTGTCCATCACGCTGGTGAGGACGTCGCTGTCGACGGTGCCCGAATGACGGATCTTCAACACCTCGTTGCGCTCCGCGGCCAGCATCGCCAGCCGCAGCCGCCGGTACTGCTCGCTGGGAGTCTCGTCGGCTTCGGAGCCACCCAACCGTTCCCAGACGGCGTTCGCCCTTGTCTCCCCACGCCTGCGTAACATCGCCACGGTGGCCTCGTCGTCCTCCGGGGTGACGATCCGGTCCAGTTCGGCTCGCCCGGCGGCGGCCGCCGACCGCAACACGGTGGCCTCCTGCAGCGCGTCCTCCCGCTCGTCCGGCCCGCGCACGTCCAGCCGCCGCGCCAACCACGGCAGCGAAAGCCCTTGCAGCAGGAGCGTTCCCGCCGTCACCACAAATGCCCCCAGCACCAGGACCGATGCCTGCGGAATCGCCTGCTGCAGGAGCACGAACGCCGCCGCCAGGGTGACGACTCCGCGCATGCCGGCCCAGGAGATGATCGCCGTTCGCTTCCACGACACCCGTTGGCCGCGCTCGTCTGTCGGCTTCACGAGCAGGTAGCTCACCGGGAACACCCAGAGCGGCCGGGACAGCACCACGGCGGCCAGGGTGCCGATGCAGAACACCGCAATGGTCGGCGCCGGCAGATTCGCGTTGACGACATCGTCGAGAATGCCCCGGAGTTGCAGGCCGATGAGCAGGAAGACGCTGTTCTCCAGTAGGAACTGGATGGTCTCCCAGTTGATCCGTTCGTTCAGCCGCGAGGTGGCGTCCTGGATGATCGGTGCCTTGTGCCCGAGGATCAGGCCGGTGACCACCACCGCAATAACCCCGGACGCGTGGAGTTCCTCGGCGGGCAGGTAGGCCGCGAACGGAGCCATCAGCGAGATCGCCGTGTCCGTCACCGGGTCCTTGATGTGCTTGCGGATCAACGCGATGAGCAGTGCCACGGCCACGCCGATCGCCACCCCGCCGGCGGCGGCCCAGACGAAGTCCACGGTGATCCGGCCCAGGCTCACGGTTCCGGCCACCGCGACGATCGCGGTGCGCAGCGCCACCAGCGCGGTCGCGTCGTTCAGCAGCGACTCGCCCTCGAGCACGGTGACGATGCTCCGGGGTAGCCCGATGCGCCGGGCGATCGCGGTGGCGGCGACCGCGTCGGGCGGTGCGACGACGGCGCCGAACGCCACCGCCGCGGCGAACGGAATGGGCAGCAGCAGCCAGGCCACGAGGCCGACCGTGAACGTCGTGAAGATCACCAGTCCGACGGCCAGGAAGCCGATTGCCCGCCGATTGGCGGAGATGTCGACGAGAGACGTGCGGATGGCCGCGGCGTACAACAACGGCGGCAGCAACCCGATCAGCACCAGATCCGGGCTCAGCTGCACGGGCTCGACGAACGGCAGGTAGGACGCAGCGATGCCGATCACCACCAACAGCAGCGGCGCGGGGAACGCGAAACGGCGGGCGAGCGCGCTGACGGCCGTCACCGTCGCGATCAGCGCGAGAAGCGTGATGGCCACTGACACCCGTGCATCGTTGCACCCCGGGCGCCGCCGCCCGGCCGCGCACCATCCGAGCCCGGGTCAGTCCTACCTGCCCAGCCGCAGCGTGACCAACTCGAAAGGCCTTAGTTCCAGCCAGATCTGCCCGGCTTGTCCGTTATCGGCCTGATCGAACACCGCCGAGGGTGCGACCGGTCGCTCCAGCAGGTCCGTGACAGTGATGCCGGCGGCGTCGAACCCTGCGGTGACGGTCACCACGACCCGCCGGCCCAGCGACTCGTAGAGCCGGACGATCACGTCGCCGGAACGGTCTTCGGCGAGCTTCACGGCCTCGACGACGACGGCGGGGTCGGACACCGTCACCAATGGCGCCACCGTGCGCGACCCGCGCACGGTCCGGAGCGGGAGGTTCAGTTCGTACCCGGCCCGCACCGCACCGGCGATGCCGTCCCCCGGGGTCACCGACACCTCGAAGGTGTGCGGGCCCTGGTCGGCGTCCGGGTCGGGGTACAGCGGTGCCCGCAGCAGCGACAACCGGACGGTGGTGAAGGTGCCTCCGCCGGTCCGCGGGTGAGATGTGACGTCGTGGCCGTAGGTGGAGTCGTTCGCGATGGCCACGCCGAAACCCGGCTCGGCCACCTGGATCCAGCGGTGGGCGCAGATCTCGAACTTGGCCGACTCCCAGGAGGTGTTGGTATGGGTGGGCCGGAACACGTGGCCGAACTGCGTTTCCGCGGCCGATCGGTCGGCCGCCACGTCGATCGGGAAGGCCAGTTTCAGCAGCTTCTGCCGTTCGTGCCAGTCCACGTCGGTGGTGATCCGCACGCTGCGCGAGCCCGGCGGCAGGCAGATCCGTTGATCGATCCGCGATGCGCCGAACCGTCTGGTCACCGCGATCACGGGTTCACCCGCGGGCGTCAGGTCCAGCCGCACCGACCCCGCCGAGTCCAGATCCGTTACGGTGCGCCGGTAGTGGCCGTCGATGTCCCAGGCATCCCATTGATTGGGGATGTCCCGGTGCACCTGCAGCAGGTTGCCGACCGCGCCGGGCGGCAGCACCTCCCGGCCGGACTCCAGATCGACCAGGGACGTCAGCAGCCCCCGATCATCGACCCGCAGCCGGAGCACCCCGTTGTCCAGCGTGCAGCAGGTCGGGTCGGCCCCCACGCCGTCCGGGACGGCGGTGACGCTCGCCGCGCCGCCGTCCGTCGGCAGCGTTCCGGCGGTCAGGCCCGGGACGCCGTCACGCGCGAACGGCCCGGCGTTGAACGCGATCACCTGCTCCCCTTCGCCGGCCAGCTCGCGCAGGCTGTGCTCGATGAGCGCCGTGAGTTCCCGGGTCACGTCGGCGTACCGGCGCTCGGCCTCCCGGTGCACCCAGGCGATCGAGCTTCCCGGCAGGATGTCGTGAAACTGCTGCAACAGCACGACCCGCCACAGCCGCTGCAGCGCGTCGTACGGGTAGCCGGCCCCCAAGCGCACGGCCGCGGTGGTCGCCCAGAGCTCCGCCTCCCGGAGCAGGTGCTCGCTGCGGCGATTGCCCTGTTTGGTCCTGGCCTGCGAGGTGTAGGTGCCGCGGTGCAGTTCCAGGTACATCTCCCCCACCCACAGCGGCGGATCGGGGTAGTCCGCTTCGGCGTCGAGGAAGAACTGCCGCGGGCTGCCGAACCGCAGCGTCGGCGACCCTTCCAGCGACCGCACCCGGCGGCCCCTGGCGATCATCTCCCGGGTCGGGCCACCGCCGCCGTCGCCGTGCCCGAACGGCACCAGCGAGATGGACCCGAGCCCGTGCTCGGCGTAGTTCTTCTCGGCGTGTGCCAGGTCGCTCGCCGACAGATCGGAATTGTAGGTGTCGACCGGTGGGAAATGCGTGAACACCTCGGTGCCGTCGATGCCTCGCCAACGGAAGGTGTGATGCGGCATCCGGTTGGTCTGATTCCACGAAATCTTCTGGGTGAGGAACCACCGGGCGCCGGCCGCCGCCGCTATCTGCGGGAGCGCACCGGAATAGCCGAAGGAGTCCGGCAACCAGACCTCCTCGGTGTCCACGCCGAACTCCTCGGCGAAAAATTGCTTGCCCATCAGGAACTGTCGGGCCATCGCTTCACCGCCGGGCATGTTGGTGTCCGATTCCACCCACATCCCACCGACCGGCACGAACTGCCCCACTGCCACCTTGGCGCGAATTCGTTCGAACAGCGTCGGGTAATTCTCCTTGATCCAGGCGAACTGTTGGGCCGAGGAGCAGGCGAAGACGAAGTCGGGATTCTCGTCCATCAAGGACAGCACATTGGAAAAGGTGCGCGCGCATTTCCGGACCGTCTCCCTGACCGGCCAGAGCCACGCCGAGTCGATGTGCGCGTGCCCGACCGCCAGCACCCGGTGTGCGCTGGCCGACGCCGGCGACCCGAGCACCCCGGCCAGTTCCTCCCGCCCGGCCGTGGCGGTTCCGGCCACGTCGTCCGGGTCCATCGCATCCAGCATCCGCTCCAGGGCACGAAGGATCACCGCCCGCCGCGGCCCGTCGGCCGGGAGTACGTGCATCAGCCCGTCGAGCACCTCGACGTCGCGCAGGAGTTCCCAGACGGCCACATCGCGCAGCGCCAGGTCCACCCGGCCCAGCCGGTAGAGCGGCTCCGTGCCCGCTGTCGCCCGGTCGCCCAGCGGTGTCGGCGCGAACGCGCCGGCAGCAACATCCGGGTTCGACGCGGCCTCGACATAAAAGTCAATCCGGTCGACCGGACTTGATGGAAGCGGCAGGTGGAAGTTCCGCGGCGCGATGGTCTTCAGCGGGTTGCCGTTCAGGTCGTAGGCGAGCCCTTCAGCCTGGAATCCCGGCGAGGCCGGGTGGAATCCGAGATCTACCAGTGCCTCGACCCTGACGTCGTCGCGGCTCGCCGATGCCCAGGCCGGCGGCAGCTGGCCGGTGATGTGCAGCCAGGTCGTCCCCCACGGCGGTCCCCAGGCGCTGCCCGGGGTGATCGGCGCGTACCTGGCCGCCACCGCGTCCGCGAACGGGACCGGCTCGCCCGGCGCGAGCCAGGCGGACACGTTGAGCGGCAACCGTTCTCGGTACACCCCCGATTCCAGCCGCTCGATGCGGAACCGGCGGAGCCGCTGTTCGGTGAGCTGGCGGTCGTCATGCATCGTCGAGCGGCTCCCGTCCGTCAGTCCCGCCGGTCGGTCTTGCTGTCCGTTGTCAGCGCGGCCGGCGGTGAGAGAGCATCATTCCCCTATCACTGTCGCCCGCGCCTGCGCGACCGCGGTCGGCGGTCCGGCGAGATGCCAGCGATGGCCACCGTGCTCGAACACGTCGGTACAGCCGCCGGCGTGCTCGACCAACGCGGCGCCGGGCCACCAGTCCCAGGACAGCGTGTCCGCGTGCAACCAGACGCCGAGGCGGCCGGCCGCGACCGCGGCGAGCTCCACCGAGCCCGACCCGATGATCCGCACCGACGCCGCGGCGGCGATGGACCGCAGCAGCCCATCTCGCAGCAGCTGGTCGTTGACCCTGGTGGGGTGCAGGTAGGTGGAGATCGCGATCTCGTCCAGCGGGCGGTCGAGCAGTGGCGGGAGTTGCTGCCCGTTCAGGGTGGTCGGGTGATCGCGCCCACCGAGCCACAACTCGTCGGTGGTCGCCTGGTACACCGCGCCGAGTTCCAGCGAATCCCCGTCGAGCAGCGCGATGGCAGAGCACCACGCGGGAAGCCCGGAGACGAAGTTGAACGTGCCGTCCACCGGATCGATCACCCAGGTCCGCCTGCCGGGCGCGACGGCTCCCTCCTCGCCGAGGATGCCGTCCGCCGGGCGCGCCGAGGCGAGCACTCCGACGATCATCTCCTCGGCCGCTTTGTCCGCATCGGAGACGACGTCGCTGACGCTGGTCTTACGCACCACGGTGAGCCCGTCCACCCGCATCTGGGAGGCGAGTTCCCCAGCCCGGCGGACGAGGTAGGCGGCGAGTTCGGCGTCGGTGCTCCGGGAACTGTCGGCGTCTTCCGGTTCGCCAGTGATGATCTTCGACACGCACCAACGGTAGCCGCCCGGTCGGCGACCGGCGCACCCGCCGTGGCTACCGAGTGTGGACCGCCGTCCGCCGTGTCCGGCCGCGGAGCCAGCGCGGCAGCGCTGCGGCGACCACCGCGATCAGCACGACCACCGGCGGAAGTCCGGCGATCGCCCAGGCGGCGTACAGCGCGAGCGCGGACACCTCGCTGCCCAGCGAGGCCATCGACGTCACGGTGGCACGCGCCGATCCGGTGATGCTCTCCTGTAGCCGGGTGTCGGCGACCACCAGCACCATCCGGTACAGCCCGTAGAAGATGCCGACCCCGATGAGCCCCGCCGGTTGATCTGCCACCGCGGCGGCCGCGAGTGCTGCCACGCCGCATCCGAAGACCACCGTCAGCGTTGTCGTGCTCATCCTGTTCGCCCAGCCGCCCAGCGCAGCGCCGACGGCGCCGGCCAGTGGCAGGCCCAGCGTCGCCATCGGGATCATCACCGTGGGCACGCCCCAGCCACTGGCCAGCAGTGAGAAGTACTCGTCGAAGGCGTCAAGCCCGGTCAACATCGCCACGGCCAGCACGGCAGCCCGAACAGCCGGCTGTGCGGTCGCTTCGGCGATGCCCGCCCGGAGCACCGCCAGATAGCCGTCGGGCTCTCCGGCAGGCTGAGTCGGCATTGGGCACTCGCCGGTCGGTTCGGAGGGTTCGGACTCGGTGGAAGTCCGATCTGGATCCGAACGTCTCGTCGGCGGAATGAGCCAGGCAAGGCAGGCCGTCAGCAGGCACACGGCGACGCTGACCCACCCGACGAGGGAATACCCGCCGGAGGCAAAGAGAAGGGTGGCGAGGCCGGCGGCCGGAATCTGGGCCAGCAGCCCGGCACCGCGCGACCAGCCGAGCACCCGG
>DASQFG010000059.1:0-5462 GCA_035633315.1 Nakamurella sp.
CAACGCTCGGGCGCCATGAGCAACGCTCGGGCGCCATGAGCAACGCTCGGGCGCCGTGAGCAACGCTCGGGCGCCGTGAGCAACGCTCGGGCGCCGTGAGCAAGGCTCCGGCGCCGTGAGCAAGGCTCCGGCGCCGTGAGCAACGCTCGGGCGCCGTGAGCAAGGCTCCGGCGCCGTGAGCAAGGCTGGGGTGGCGCGAGCAAGGCTCCGGCGCCGTGAGCATCGTGAGTGCAGTTGCCGCTTCCCGACCGCCACCTCGCGGCCACGGCCAGCGCGACCGGGCTATGCGGCGGTGCGGCCCGGCGGCCACCGACTCAGCTGGCGACGGCCAGCGTCCCGAACCCAGCGACCTCGGCGGCGCGGCGAGGTGCATGCCCGCGGTAGACCGCCGACGGGCGAACGAGCCGACCCAGCCGCTTCTGCTCGAGGATGTGCGCACTCCACCCGGCCGTGCGGGCGCAGGTGAACATCGCCGGCATCATCGCCGCCGGGACGCCGGCGAAATCCAGGATGACGGCGGCCCAGAACTCGACGTTGGTCTCGATCGCCCGATCCTGGCGGCGCTCCCGCAGCTCGGCCAGCGCCGCCTGCTCCAACGCCGCCGCGGCCTCGTACCTGGGCGCGTTCAGCTCCTGGCAGGTCCGCCGCAGCACCCGGGCACGCGGGTCTTCGGCCCGGTACACCCGGTGACCGAAGCCCATCAGCCGTTCCTTGCGATCCAGAATGCCGGTGACCAGTCCGAACGGGTCGCCGGTGGCCTCGACCTCCTTGACCATCGGCAGCACCCGGGCGGGCGCGCCGCCGTGCAGCGGGCCGGACATGGACCCGACGGCGCCGGCGAAGCAGGCCGGCACGTCGGCACCAGTCGAGGCCACCACGCGGGCGGTGAAGGTCGACGCGTTCATGCCGTGTTCCGCGGCCGACACCCAGTAGGCGTCGATGGCCTTGACCTGTTCGGGCGTCGGCTCACCGAGCCAGGCGGTCATGAAGCGTTCCACCACCGTGGCACGGGATTCGATCAGCGAGGCCGGTACCTCCGGCGCGTCCCCACGCGCCGATCGCGCCGCGTACGACAGCACCGCCGCGGTGGTCTGCGCGATGTGGTCGCGCGCCTGCTCGTCGGTGATGTCCAGCAGCGGGCCGAACCCGCGGGCGGGGGCCAGCAACGGGAGGGAGGACTGCACGTCCACCCGGACGTCGCCCGACCGGAAGGCCGGCGTCGAGGTGTCCACCGGGAGCGCTGCCCCGAACTCGTCGTCGACCAGCAGCGACCAGACGTCGTCGAACCCCACCCGCCCCACCAGGTCGTCGATGTCCACGCCGCGATACCGCAGCGATCCGCCGTCCCGGTCCGGCTCTGCAATCGTGGTGTGGAAGGCCACCACACCCTCGAGTCCGGGCACGAATGTCGGACCGTTGGTGGGAGTTCCGTTGGTGGTCTTGCCGTTGGTGGCCGTCGTCATGAGAACCTCCGCGTTGAGGACTGAAAAGGAAGGGTCGAACGCTCGGTGCATATCGCCGGTCACTGACAGTAACCGGGGCGGATCGGCCCGACGTGCCATCGGGTCAGGATCGGACGTGGTCGACCAGTTCGCGGTGCCGCCTACGACGCCTATTCGGGTGCGGAGACTGCGGAAGGAATTCAGGTATCGACGTGACCGGAGACACCCGGTCCTATCAACGGTACTGACTGCCAGAATAATTGCCACTGTGCCGGGAGTGGGGCCGGTCGGCCAGGGCCAAACTAGTGGTCTTGATCACCCTTGACCAGCACCGTTGCCAATGTCACGTGATCTTGGCCGACCGCCGTCACGCTGGTAGCGGTACCGGCCAGTCCACCCTGCAGCCCACCGTGTCCTCGGCGTGCGAAACCACTGGTCCGGGCCGGTGCTCGAGCCCGCCGAGCAGCCGGCACAGGCCGGGGTTGGCCAGCTGAAGCGTCATGGTTCCCCCGGACAACGTGGACACGTCGAGGAATCCCTCCTGCACCAGGATGCGATAGCTCAAATACGACCGGAATCCGGACGCGCAGTACAACCGAACAGGCCGGCCCGGGTCGAGTTCGTCCAGCCGGCTCCGCAGCTCTTGCAGGGGAATGTTCACCGACCCGGGCAACGCGCAGTGAGCGTGTTCGGCCGGAGTGCGGACGTCCACGACCTGCGCCTCCGCGGGCAGGGCCGGCCAATCCCCTGGATACCAGAACCTGACATCGCCGCGCAGCAGGTTCGCGGCCTGGAAGCCCGCCATGTTGACCGGGTCCTTCGCCGAACCGTACGGCGGCGCGTAGGCCAGTTCGAGTTCCTCGAGGTCGAAGACGGTCATCCCGGCGCGGAGCGCGACCGCCAGCACGTCGATCCGCTTGTCCACACCGTCGCGGCCGACAACCTGCGCGCCCAGGATCTTGCCGTCATCCGGAGCGAAGAGCAGTTTCAGGTGCATGGCCGCGGTTCCCGGGTAGTAACCGGCGTGCCCGTTCGGATGGACGTAGACCACCCGGTAGTCGATACCCGTTCTGCTGAGCGTCTTTTCGTTCGCGCCGGTGCCACCGGCGGTTACCTCGAAGGCCTTCACGATCGCCGTCCCCTGGGTGCTCCGGTAGGCACTCGACCGGCCGGCGATGTGATCGGCGGCGATCCGTCCCTGACGGTTCGCCGGACCGGCCAGCGGGACCACGACGTCCGCGCCGGTGACGGTATCGACGACCTGCACGCAGTCGCCCGCGGCGTAGATGGCCGGGTCGGACGTCCGCTGGTGACGATCGACCAGCACCGCGCCCCTGGCGCTGACATCGAGGCCGGCCTGGATGGCGAGCCTGCTGTCCGGCACCACACCGATCGCGAGCAGCACCAGATCCGAATCCACAGACCTGCCGTCGGACAGATGCGCGCGGACCGAAGAGTCGTCGAGCGATCCGTCAGTGAATCCGTCAGCCGCGTTCGGTGCGTCGCCGAAGGCGGTGACTCCCACCCCGGTGCGCAGGTCGACGCCGCGGCGCCGTAGTTCTTCCGAAACCTCCTGCGCCATCTCGGGATCCAGCGGTCCGAGCAGCTGGTCGGCCAGCTCGACGAGCGTCACCCGCAGTCCGCGGTTGATCAGCGCTTCGGCGACCTCGACGCCGATGTACCCGCCGCCGACCACCAGGGCCGACCGCACTCGCGCGGAGCCGACCAGGTCGCTCAGGACGTCCACGTCGCCGACGGTGCGCAGCGTCCGGACCCGGGGATGGTCGATGCCGGGCAGCGGCGGACGGATCGGCTGCGCTCCGGTCGCCAGCACCAGGCGGTCGTAGGGCTCGTCGTACTCCCGCGTCGCGCCCCGACCGTCGCCCGCACCGTCGCCCGCACCGTCGCCGGCAACCCGGACCCGAACGGTCCGCGCGTCGCAGTTCACCGCGAGCACCTCCGAACCGGTGCGCACGTCAAGAGCGAGGTTGGCGGCGAGCCCGGCGGGGGTCTGCAGCAGCAGGTTCTCCCGGTTCTCGATGTCGCCGCCCAGGTAGTACGGCAGCCCGCAGTTGGCGAACGAGACGTAGTCGTCCCGCTCCAGGACCACGATGCTCGCGTGCTCATCCAGCCGGCGGGCCCGAGCGGCCGCGGACATCCCGGCGGCAACGCCGCCAACGATGACGATCTTCACAACGCCCTCCGATCCCCGGTGAGCGGTCTTCTCGACCCACCGCGATTACCCCCCAGGGTATATCCCTGGGGGCCGGGGTGGGCTCTGGTGGCGCGGCGGGCGGGGTAGCGTTCGACACATGAAACCGGTGGCGCGCACAGCGAGCCGAACCTCACAGCGGCACAGGGCCGAACGGGGCACGCGGCGGGCGGTGCGCCGATGAGCAGGGCGGCGGGCACGGACCCCAGCGATCTCCCCGACCTGGCGGCCATGCGGGAAACCTACGCGCTGGCCGGTTTGTCCGAGGCCGACTTGGCGCCGGACTGGTTGACCCAGTTCCGCAACTGGCTGGCGCAGACGGTCGCCGCCGGGCTGCCGGAGCCGAACGCGATGGTCGTCGCCACGGCGACCCCGTCCGGCGAGCCCGCCAGCAGGGCGGTACTTGCCAAGGCCGCCGACGATGGCGGTGTCGTGTTCTACACCAACCTGACGTCGGACAAGAGCCGCGATCTGCTCGCGAACCCGCAGGCCGCGGCGACGTTCCCATGGATCGGTCTGCAGCGCCAGGTGCAAATTCGCGGGACGGTGAGCCGGGTCTCGGACGAGGAGGCCCGCGCCTACTGGGCGCGCCGGCCACGGGCGTCACAGATCGGCGGCTGGGCCAGCCCGCAGTCCTCGGTGCTGGCCGACCGCGCCGCGCTGGAGGCGCTGCAGCACGACGCGGAAGAGCGGTTCGGGGCGGAGGACAGCACCGGCGAGCGGCCCGTCCCGCTGCCGCCGTTCTGGGGCGGCTGGCGGATCCGGCCGGCGACGGTCGAGTTCTGGCAGGGCCGGATCGGACGGCTGCACGACCGGCTGCGGTATCGCGACACCGGTGACGGGTGGGTTGTCGAACGACTCGCGCCGTGAGGAGTCCGGTCAGGGGCTCGGTCTGGGGTTGGGCAGCGAGTCTGGTGCAGGGTTCGGTGGCGGGTCCGGCAGAGGGTTCGGTGGAGGTTTTCGGTAGAGGGTCCGGTAGGGCGGTCGGTGCTGGCAGGGACGTCCCGGACGGCGGTCCGCCTGCCCGGCTCGTGACGTCACCGGGCGCCGCACGCTGGAGCCGGCCGCGCCGGATCGGACACTCGGCCCGCTGAGGCCTGAGCGTCCCGGCCTACCGCCGGTTGTTCCTCGGCCAGGTCGCGACGGTGATCGGCGCCGCGTGACCGCCGTCGCGGTGCAGCAGCAGATCTACGACATCACCGGGAGTTCGGCGTGGGTCGGCATCGCGTCGATCGCCCTGACCCTGGTCGCGGCAGCGTTGGGACGGTCGCTCTGGAGGTACGACTCGCGGCGCCGAACGGGCGGCGACGACGGTTCGCCGCGGCCTGTCGCCGGTGCGTCCACCGTCGACGGAGCCACCGGCAGCGGCCCGTTTGCCGGTGAACCGCCCGGCTGAGTTCGGACCTGTCCACATCCGGCCGAGCCGGGCGCCCGTCGCTGTGTGCGGTCGGGCAGAATCGCCGGGAGGCCGACCGTCAGGCCAGCACGGCAGGGGAGGACGACGTCGCGATGACGCAGGCACCTGATCCATTACCGAGTGGTTCGCAGCGAGCCAACGGCTCTCCCGGACCCGAGCAATGGCCGGGCGACCCCGCCGGAGCCGACGAGCCGACGTCGACGAACGCTGCTTACCCAGCGTCCGTACCCTGGTCGCCCGGCTGGTATCCCGCCGGATTTCATGCCGACGGCACGGACCTGCCAGGTGGGGAACCGGGCCACCACTTCGGGAACGGTCCGTTGCCGAACAACCAGTATCCGCCGGCGGGATATCCCGTCACCGGATATCCCCGTGCCGAAGGCCCGTGGTA
>DASQFG010000060.1:0-2996 GCA_035633315.1 Nakamurella sp.
GCTGGTGGGCCAACCGGAGGGCGGCGGCGTCGTCGAGGTCGGGGACGGCGTACTTCTGCTGACCGGCCGCCGTCGTCGCGATCAACGAGGTCAGCTTGTTCCGCCGCTGGAACCAGGTTCGGCGCAGGGTGACGCCGACGACGCCGCTCTCGTCCAGCACGGCGCGCCGCCGGACCAGCGACCCCTGCTGGGTGACCAGGTGGCCGTCGACCACCGCGTGCCCGAGATTGCGGAATCGATCGCGAGCGAGCAGGGCGGCGAGCGGCAGCGCGAACAGGGACGCAAGCACGACCCAGGCCGGCAGCGGTCCGAACCACCACCAGGCGGTCAGCGCCACGTTGATGGCCGCCGTCACCGTGAGGGCACGGCTGTAGCGCCTCCGGCGGGCCGCCGGTCCGCGTGGGAGGAGCTCGGCCTGCCCCGGCGCGGGCGTTCGCAGCACCGTCGCTTCGACGTTCACGGCGACCTGCCGCGGTGCCGGGGGCAGCAGCACCTCGCCGCCGCGGGTCGCGCCCCGGCCGGCCCGCAGCCCGGTGGCGATCGCGCTGAGCCGGGCACCGCCGACGGCGCGCAGCAGCAACGGCTCCGTCCGCTCGGTGCCGCGCAGCCGCCGCTCCTCGATGCTGGTGGCCCTGGTGGTCAGCAGGCCGCGGGTGACGTGCAGCGTGCCGCCCTGGTGCCGGCTCAACCGGAAGGCCCAGAAGGCGAGCAGGTAGCCGGCCACCGACAGGGCCGTCACCAGCAGCAGGACTCCGATGCCCACCTGCAGCACATCCAGCCAGATCGGTGTCGTTTCCAGGTGATCCAGCGTGCTGCTGACCACGCCGATGTCCGCCGGGTTGAGCTGCGCCTCGTTGAGCACCCGCCAGGCCAGGCCGATCACGGCGAGTCCGGTGACCACCCCGGACAGGGTGGCCGGCGCGTACCAGATCCAGCGGGGGTTGAGCCGGACGATCTCCGTCTCGACGGGGGTATTCGGACCGTCATCGCCGATTGCCTCGACGAGGGGGTCGGGCCCGGGGAGCGCGCCCGGCCGCGCCGTTGTTGACGGCACGTCGGGTTGGGTCCGCGCGCGGTGCAGCAGCTCGGCCCGGAGCGGCATGGCGACACTGGCGGGCAGTCCGTCCAGGTCGACGGCTTCATGACGATGGCCGGATGTGCCGGTGCCGATCTGCACCTTCACCAGCCGCAGCATCCGCTGCAGGGGGTGGGCGCTGATGTCCACGGTGCGGACCCGGGCGCGGGGCACCGTGAGGTGCTTGCGGGACAGCAACCCTTTTCGCACCTCGATCACCCTCGGGGTGATCCGGTACCGGGTGGTGAGGTAGCGCACGATGCCCAGTGCGATCACCGCCGCGGTGCCGATCAGCCCCCACGGCGGTCCGGATTCGCCCGCCCGGCCGGCGAAGATCAACGCGATGAGCAGCGGGATGAAGCGGATGAGTTCGCGGAGCGGCTCGACCAGCAGCATGCCGACGGCGAGCCGACGCCAGGGGGTCTGGTCGTCCGGGGCGGTGGCGGGCGGGTCGACGACCGGGATCTCGGCAGGCTCACCGATCATGTGGCGTCATCCCGAACGGCCTGGGCCGCAGCCGTCACCGCGGCGGTGAGCGTGTTGCCGACCTCGTCGTCGAGCCCGTCGATCACCAGCGGCCCTGCCGCGGACGCGGTTGTCACCGTGACCTTGGTCAGGTGGAACATCCGACCGATGGCGCCGCGCTCGGTGTCGACCGTCTGCACCCGGGAAAGCGGTGCGACCCGCGACTCCTGGGTCCACCACCCGGTCCGGGTGTAGACGGCGTCATCGGTGAGCTCCCAGCGGTGCACCCGGTACCGCCAGCGCGGCATCACGACCAGGTGCGCAGCCGCGAGGACCACGGTGACGACGAGAAGTTGCACGTGCCACGGCGGGAAGGGCCAGTCGAGCACCCAGGAGACCACCTGCACCGCGATCACCACGATCCAGGCGGCCAGGGCGCGGACGAACCAGTAGTAGACGGCTCGCGGTGAGACCAGGTGCGCCGGGGGACGCAAGGTGGGAGTGACGGACTGCGACGTCGACATGCCTCCATCGTCCACGGTCGAGCGCGCGTTGCGTGGTGGCAGCCGTCGTGCGTTGGGCCGTGACAGATGTCATGCCCGACCAGTTGGACTTCAACGCGGGACGGGCGGCGGCGTCGCTCGATGTACTTGCCCGGCAGGCGGCAATTCCAGCGGCGAATCCAGACGGGGATCCTCGGGCAGCAGGCTCGCCCGCAGCGCCCTGACCTCCTCGGTCAGCTCACGAACCTGCGCCCTGGTCGCGGACTGGCCCGCCTCGTCCTGATCGGACACCTTCTGGATCAGCCAGGTGGCGACGGTCGCGGTCACCACGCCCAGCAGCGCGATGCCGCCGACCATCAGTGCGACGGCGATCATCCTGCCCTCGAAGGACACGGGATATTCGTCGCCGTAGCCGACGGTCGTCAACGTGACCACGGCCCACCACAAGGCATCACCGTAGTTGGTGATCGTCGCGCCCGGCCGGCTGCGCTCGGCGCTGAGCATGGCCAGCGAACCGACGAAAACCAGCATCACCGTCGAGACGCTGACGTAGAGCACGACCTTCCCGAACAGGTGCGCGCCGGCGATCCGTTGGAAGACCGCAAGCACGGTCACCAACCGCAGCAGTCGGAGCGGCCGCAGAGCGGGAAGCGCGACCACGAACAGGTCGAGCAGGTTCCGGACGAACCAGCGGCCCTTCTGCTCCGCCAAGGACAGCCGGACCAGATAGTCAACGACGAAGACAGCCCACGACAGCCACATCACCACATCGAGGAATTGACCCCACCCGTTTTGAGGCTGCTCCAGAACTTCCCACGCGTAAGCGATCAGAAAGGCGATCGCGGACACCAGCAGCGGAATCTCGGTCAGCCGCATCCACTTCGCGAGAGTCACTCCCGGAGCATGGCAGCTAGCCTCCTGCTGCGGACTGAATCGGTCGCAGCGTCACTCGT
>DASQFG010000061.1:0-4391 GCA_035633315.1 Nakamurella sp.
TTCTCCGGCGATCCTCCGGCGGGCAGGCGCGGTGATTGACCGGCGATAGGTCTTGAGGCGAGCCCGGTTTCGGTGTGCGTCGGTCGGATGTCGATCACCCGGATGTGTCGTCGGCGGAGTTCGGCGGCCGCAGCTCGGTCGGACGCGGTCAGGCCGGCCTTCCGGATGGTCGACGCCGGCGTCGGTCCTGGACCGGTGGTGCCCTGCTTCGGAGCTTTCTGGGTAGCCAACATCCGGCTGTGTTCCATCGACACGACCGGCAGGCACGGCATTGTTTCTGCAGTCTGGACGCCTCCCGGGTGGACGTGGTCTTGGCCGCCAGGCTGGCGCTCGGTCTGCCTCACTGCTTTTCGCGAATGCGTGGCTACGACGCTTTTCGGAATGCGTGGCTACGACCGAATCCACGACGGTGCGCGGGAGGTCGCCTGGAGCGCACCCGGTGGCCGGGGCGGCGCTGGGCCAGCAGTCGTAATCGCGATCCGGGTGGGTGGGCAGCTTCCTGTTGCCCGCCGCCGAGCAACCCGCTGGCCGCGACATCAAAGACGTCCGATGAAACCTCCCGTGACAACGGCGGTCTCGTCACCTTTCTCACCGTCCGGTGGGGGCCTGCACACCGCGGTGTGGGGGCGGACGATGTCCATGCCCAACGTTGACCGGGCTTGGACCCGTCGCTCGGCGGAGGTGCTGATGCTCGACGACGGGTTGCTGGGCGCCGCCGGATTCGGCGACCTGGCAACGCGACTGCCCGATCACGTGTGTTTCACCGAAGGCGTGCACACCCGAATCGGGTTGCCGAGGGGTGCTGCGCGCGGGCTGAAGAGAAAGTCGCGGCTACCGCGCGGGAGAGCCGCAGATAGCAGCACCAAGGTGGTTGCCCCGCGGGCCTGCTTCAGCTGAGTCATCCCAGGCATCGTTCCTCCAGCCTTACCCCAGCCAGACCCCAGCCCTTACCCCAGCCTGACCCCAGCCCTTGCCCCAGCCTGACCCCAGCCTGACCCCAGCCTGGCCCCCAGGCCGGGACTGCGGCCGCGGTCAGGGCTCCACGACGCGCAGGACCGTCACCAGCACCCAGACCGCCGCCCCGGCCAGCACGACGAAACCGGCCAGCGGGCCGATGATCTCGCCCGGCTGGAACGAAACCCCTGCCAGCACTTGACTGATCGTCTGCGCGGCGATCATCGGCGCCAGCATGGCCTCGAGCACGACGAGCGGGAACGCCATCAGATAGCCGACCGCGGACCGCCGCAGGATCAGGATTCCGGCGACGAGAGCGGCGGGCGTGATGACGGCCGCGTCGATCGCGGCGGTGACCACGGTGGTGTAGCTGTCCAACCGGGCCGGTGTATCCCCGGCGAGCTCTGCGGCAAGGATCGGCACCAACCAGATCACCGCGGTCGCAACGGCACTGACCAGCATCAGCACCGCCGGCCCGACGCGAGGCAGACGCTCCACCTGGCCGGCCAGCCGTGCGAGGTCGACGTTTCTGATCACCAGGCCGAGCATCCACAGGGCGGCCGAGAACAGCGCCACGTACGGCAGGAAGAGCGGGTTGAAGGCAGACCCCACGGCCATCGTCAGGTAGACGTACAGGAACCAGGTGACAGCACCGCTCAACATCAGGTTCCAGCGCAACGATTCTCGCCGGCTCCGCAGCAGGCACAGCACCAGCAGCGGGACGGCGACCAGCAACGTGACCGCGTCGGTTCCCCGATTGCCGGCACCGACGAACACGGTGTCGTAGTGGTAGACACCGCCGCCGAACAGCTCGGCCGCGCCACCACGCACCGTCACCACGGTCACCGGGTTCGGGCGGGCGAACAGACCGACAATCGTGGCGAGCGCCGCCAGCACGACGATCACCGCTCCCAGCACCACGATCGGACCCTGTGACGGTTCGCGCCGCCGGCCGCCGATTGGTGGTTGCTCGACGGGTTCCCGGGTCTGCGTCATGGTCGATCCCTTCCGGCAGCTGCCGGTCCGGTGCACGGGTGGCCGCGGGCAGCGCAGTACAGGCGGCCCCTACCGCCCCATGAAGACCGTTGCTCGCCGTCCGAATTCGGGGTAGGGCCGAAGGGCCCAGCCCGCCTGATTGGTAGCCCTGGTGCCGGGTCCGCGCTGCCCGCAGACCGGTCCGATACGTCACGGCTTTGCCGCGCAACGGATTTCGGGCCATAGTTGTCAGATGACACCATCAACCCGCGACTCGCTGCTCTCCGCCGGATCCGAGGCCGTCATCAAGGCCACCGCCGGCGTGGTGGCCGAGCATGCCGAGCAGATCACCGCCCGCTTCTACCCGCGGATGTTCGCCGAGTATCCGGAGCTGCTCAGGGTGTTCAACCAGGGCAACCAGGCCACCGGAGAGCAGAGCCAGGCGCTGGCCGGTGCCGTTGTCGCCTATGCCGTCCAGTTGATCGACCCGACGGCGCCCTCGTTCGACCATGTCATGACACGCATTGCCTACAAGCATGTTTCGCTCGGTATCCGGCCGGAGCAGTACACCATCGTCGGCCACCATCTGCTGGGGGCGGTCGCCGATGTGCTGGGTGCCGCGGTCACACCGGAGATAGCCGACGCCTGGGGCGAGGTCTATTGGCTGTTCGCCGCGCAGTTGATCGCGCTGGAGGCCCGGCTGTATCAACAGGCGGGTACCGACCCGACCCATGCCGTGCGCCCGTACCGGGTGGTCCGCCGCATCGAGGAGACGGCCGACGTCATCTCCCTGGTGCTGGAGCCGGCCGATGGTGGCGAGCTCCCGCAGATCCGGCCCGGCCAGTACGTTTCGGTCTTCGTCGACCTTCCGGACGGGGACCGCCAGCCCCGCCAGTACACCGTTTCCTCGACGGCCTTCGGCACCCGCCTGCAGATCACCGTCCGTCGGGTGCGTGGGGCGAACGGCGCGCCGGACGGACGGGTGTCCTCCTACCTGCACGACAATCTCCAGGATGGCGACCTGCTGGATGTCAGCGCGCCGGCCGGCGACTTTGTGCTCGACCCTTCGGACGGGCCGCTGCTGCTGGCGAGCGCGGGGGCAGGCATCACCACGGTGCTGCCGATCGTCGAACACATCGCCCGTACCCAGCCGGAACGCAGGCTCATCGTGGCGCACGCCGACCGCACCGCACAGGACCACGCACTGCGGGACACGGTGTTGCATGTTGCCCGGCACATCGACAATTTCACCGCCTACACCTGGTACGAGACGGTCGACCCCGGGGACGACCGGTCACAGCAGGGACTGATGGACCTCTCGCAGATCCCACTGCCGGATGAGATCCAGGTCTTCACCTGCGGTCCGCTGCCGTTCATGCGGCACGTTCGCTCGGACCTGCTGGCCCGCGGAGTTCCCGCTTCCCGGATCCGGTACGAGGTCTTCGGACCGGACCTCTGGGCGGCGCAGACGGCGGAAGAGCCGGCGCTGACCTGACCGCTCGAACCGACCGAGGCAGCGGCAGTCCTGCTGGACAAGCTGCCGGATCATGCTTGGGCTCAACCGGTTTCCAGCGGGATGCAGCTGCGCGACGGGGCCACCCGAACGGGTCGAACCGGAGGAATACGACGAGGTCGTTGTCCGCCGGCGAGATCACCGGCGGCGAGTTCCTCGCGTTCTGGTTGGGCAGCGGGCGGGTGCTCGCCGGAATGACCATCAACACCTGGGATCGCATCGACTCGATCACGGCAGGCATCACGCCGGCCACCCGGTCGCCACGGATCGACGTGCCGATCCAGGGGTTCCGCTGCAATCGCTCCTCAAGGGCTGAATTGACGACGGCGAATGCCATTGCTGACGCACCGCCGAGCGGTTGATCATCGTCGGCGGCGCGCCAAGGCCTGATTCCCAGGGACATCGGTCAAGCGGATGGCAACGAACCCGACGCCCGCGGTGGACGGGCGAGCAATCGAACGCCGTCGGTTCCCCCCCGACCGTTCGGGAGAGCGGTGCAGTGGGACGAACTTGCTCCAGAACGAGGCCGGCGGGCCAGTATTGCGTCGGCGACCCGCTCGAGCAGACCGCCGGCCGTTGCCCGGGCGGCGTCCTGCAGCCGCTGCTGGTCGAGCACGAAGCCCAACTGCCCCCACGGCGGTCGGTAGCTGCCGCGGAAGGTCAACCGGCTGCGCCCGTCCGGTGCCTGGTCGAGTTCGAGATTGGCGTCGACGGCCGGGAAGATGTCGCCGCTCGTTCCGGTCACCACCCAGCGCAGCGGGAGAATGGTCGTCGGACCCCGCAGGTACGCGGGAACACTGTGCACGGCAACCTGGTCCGTCCAGCCGGTGAAGCCGTCGCCCTGCAACAGCGCGTGCCCTTCCCTGAACGCGAACGTCGCCGCGTCCTGCACACCCCCATCGACGTGGAAGGCCAGCAGCCGGTCCTGCGCCGCGGCCACCGGCACGTC
>DASQFG010000062.1:0-3769 GCA_035633315.1 Nakamurella sp.
CCGGGCTTGCTCGGCCTGTTCCAGGGTCCGGCAGATCACCACGAAGTCGTCCGCGTAACGGACCAACTCCCCTGTGCCCTGCTCGGCCCAGACCCGATCGAACGCGTGCAGATAGATGTTGGCCAGCAGCGGGGAAATGACGCCACCTTATGCGCAGCGCCGGATTATGCCCAGCGCCGGCCTGTTCTTACTGGTCAGGGGTGGTCCAGTGGTCGAGCGCTGTGCATAACCGGGTGATGGTGTCAAAGGCTGTCAAAGGCCGGTGAGCCAGTCGAGCAGTCCGGGATCTTGGGTCCATTCGGGCAGGTCGTCGGTGACTATGTCGGTGTAGGCGGATTCGAGGGCTTTGCGTTTCGCCTCGGTCGAGGCGCGTGCGTAGATCTCGGTGGTGGATAGTTCGACGTGCCCGAGGATGTCTCGGATGTAGGGCAGCGGGACGCCTGCCTCGTAGAGGTGCATTGCCTTGCTGTGGCGCAGGGTGTGTGGGCTGACGTCGGCGTTGACGATTTGCGGGTCGGCTGTGCTGGTCTGGTATTTGCGGATGATCCACGCGATGCCGCCCCGGCTGAGTTTGGCCCCGTGTTGGTTGAAGAACACCGGGTGGTCGTCGTGGCCGGGCTGGTCCAGGCGATGTTCGGCCAGGTAGGCGGCCAGGATCAGTGTCGTGTTGCCCATCAGGGGGACGTGGCGGGTCTTGCGGCCCTTCCCGGTCAGGGCGGCCAGAGCGGGGCGCTGCAGGCGGATGTCGCGGACGGTGAGGTCGGCGAGTTCTTGGACCCTGGCGGCGGTGTCGTAGAGCGTGGCGAGCAGGGTCGCGTCGCGTCTGCCCCGGCGGGTGGACCGGTCGGGTTGGGCGAGCAGCAGGCGGGTCTGCTCGACGGTCAGGTAATTGACGATCGGGTGGGCCTGTTTCTTGGCGGGGATCGCGAGGATGTCTTGGTAGCAGGCCATCCGGGCTGGATCCTCGGTTTGCATCCACGTGCAGAACGAGCTGATCGCGGCCAGGCGCTGGTTGCGCGTCGACGCGCTGTTGTGCCGGCTGGCCTCGAGCCATCCGAGGAACCCCGTGATGGCGGCGGCGTCGACGCAATCGAGGGTGAGTTTGCCTGGCGGGGTTGATCTCTCGTCGCGGAAGTAGGTGATCAGGAGTTTGAACGTGTCGCGGTAGGACCCGACCGTGTTGGGTGAGCAGCCGCGCAACCCGGCCAGATGGGTTGTCAGGAAACGGCGCAGGCAGACCGCGAAGTCAGTGGCCACGGCGCGGCCCTGCCGTGATGGGTGGGACGACGTCGCCGGTGGCCTGTTGGACGCGGGCGGTGATGTCCGGGTAGGACTGGGCGGTCAGCCGCAGGTAGTAGGCGGTATCGCGCAGCGACGAATGACCCAGATACGTTTGCAGGACCGGCAGCAGGGCGCCGACGTCCTCGCCCCGGGCGAACCAGAAGCGGAGATTGTTGACCGCGAAGGTGTGTCGCAGGTCGTGGACGCGGGGACCGCGGCCCCGCCCACCGTGGGAGATGCGGGCCTGCCACAGGAACCGGCGGAAGTTCTTCTCGATGTTCCCGAGCGTCAGCGGAAAGCCGGTCCGGCCGGGGAAGAACCATTCCCAGTCCGAACGCCGGACGAGGTGGGCGTGGTAGTCGGCGAGCCTGATACGCAGCGGCTCGGAGACGGGCACCTGCCGGTCCTTACCGCCCTTGGCGTCGCGGATCCGCAGGACGCCGGCGTCGATATCGACGTCGCCCGGACGCAGCAGGCGGGCCTCGGAGCAGCGCAGGCCGCACGCGTAGATCGTCCGGAACAGCACCGGCATGATCAGGTGCCGGGACGGGACGTCCGAGCAGTAGCGGCACCGGTCGGTTTGGGCGAACAAGGCCGCCAATTCCTGGTCCGTGTAGATGTGCGGGACATAGCGGGTGGGCCTGGCCAGCACGCCCGCGGGCAGGACGTAAGCCTCAACGCCCCGGCGACCCAGCCAGCGGGCCAACTCCCTGACCGGCGCGGCCAGGCCCTGCAGCGTCGCCGGTGTGACTCCCCGCCGCCGGGCAGCCGCGACCCACGCCTCGACCGAGACCCGTTTGACAGCGCCCAGTCCGGGGAATTCGCCGCGGCAGAACGCGTCGAACCGGGCCAGCACCCGCGCCTCGGTGGCGTACTTGTAGCCGACGGCACGCTTCTCCGCGACGAGCGCCGTGATCGCGTCGGTCAACGTGATGTCCGTGGTCATCGTGACGCCCCCGCTGCGGGCCGGTCCGGATCCAGCGCGCACTTGGCCAGCAGCCCCAGGGACGATTTCAGATACACGCCGGTCGACCCGACGGACTGATGACCGAGGATGTCGGCGATCTGCTCGACCGGCGTGCCGCCCTCCATCAGCCGGGTCGCCAGCGTGTGTCTGAGCGAATGCATGCCGTGGCGGCGTTTCTCGCTGACCGGGACATGGGCCGCCCGGGCGTGCTTGAGAAGAATCTGATGCAGGTGATCCTGGTCGGAGAACGGGCCTATCGGAGCGGTGTGCCGGATGAACACCTGCGGACATTCGCTGGGCGGACGACCGGCGCGAATATAGTCGATGACCGCCCAGCCGATGTCCTTCAACAACGGCAACTGCACCCGGTGGCCGGTCTTGACCTGCACAACGGACAGCCGGTTGCCCGGCCAGTCGAAGTCGCAGAACTCCAGCCGTTTAACGTCGATGCCACGCAGCCCAAGCCTGGTGATCAACAAAATGATCGCGTAATCGCGCTTCCCACACGGGTTGCCCCGGTCCACCGCGTCCAAGATCTTCACCACGTCGGCCGGGTCCCACACCGACGGGATCCTGGTCTGCTTGCGGGACTTCACCGCCGGGACCGCGTCCAGCACGGCGGCGTCAACCAGTCCCTCGCCGGACGCGAACCTGAGAAAAGACCGCAAGGCGCACAGCTTCTGCTCGACGGTCTTGAACTGGTATCCCGCCAGCGTCGCGACGAACGCCTCGACCGCCCCGGCGTCACAACGGGCAGTCCCGCCGCGAGTATCCAAGAACCCGGTGAATTCCCCGGCCACCGTCCCATACGTCCGCACCGTCGACACGGCGCGGCCGGCGGCCCGCAGCCACGCCTGGAACCGGGCGATGGTGTTGGCCCCGTCCCCAGCCAGCATGCCGACGGTCCGGGAGTAGCGGCGCAGCACCGCCCCGTGGACCGCGTAATCGTTGAGCATTTGGGCGACCCTGAACAAATACACATCGGTCGGTTTGAGCGTGCCCGCCTGCTCCTTCTCGTAAAAGCCGCACGCTTCGTCGACCCACGACATCGCCAGATCCAGCGAGAACTCCTCCACGCCAGGGGAAGCGAAGAACTTCTCCAGGCGCCGCCAGCAGCCCCGATACCAGACCATCGTCGAGTCTTTGTAGCCCAGACGCACCAACTCCGCGTCCAAGCCGGACACCAGCGCAGCCAAATCAACCATCACGGTCGACCCCCGATCATGCAGGCCCGGCACCATGCCGAGCCGCGTGATCAGGGTCTACCCAGGGTTATGCGCAGCGCTCGACCCCCGACCCAGCCCCCACCAGCACCAACACACCAGCGCTGGGCATAATCCGGCGCTGCGCATAAGGCTCCTTATGTTCAGCTACGCATAACCCACCCTGAGGTGTCCCGGCAACCGTCTCTGTGAACACCCCATCGGCCAACACACCCGCACCCAGCCACTGCCGGATCAGCTTGAGTACCCGCCGATCCGACACGCGCCGACCGACCTCGACCATCAACCGGTCCTGATC
>DASQFG010000063.1:0-10974 GCA_035633315.1 Nakamurella sp.
ATGACACCGAGCAGGAAGATCAGCAGCACCGTGCTCAGCGCCAGCCCGTCGCGCCAGGGCAGCAACGCGGCCGCCAGGGCGCAGGGAATGGCGACCGCAGCGATCCAGGCCACCAGCCGCCGGGGACGCGGCCCGGCCTGGGCGCGAGCGGAGCGGGTCCGCGCGGCCTTGGGGTGGGTGACGACGTGCACGTCGATGTCGCCGGAGCCGGCGACGATCGCATTGGCGGTGCTGGGCCGGAGCAGTTGCGCGAGGCGGCCGTGCCGGGGGGCGCCGACGATGATCTGGGTGGCGTTCACCGATCTGGCGAATTCCAGGACGGTGCCGGCGACGTCGTCGCCGACGATGAGTTGCAGGCTGCCGCCGAGGTGCTCGGCGAGCAGGCGTTGCCGTTCGATCTCTGTCGCGGAGGTGCCTACGGTGGCGTCGGATCGCACGACGTGCACGGCGATCAGTGTCCGTCCGGCGACGCGGCCGGCGATCCTGGCGCCGCGCCGGAGCAGCATCTTGCCTTCCGGGTTGCCGGTGAGCGCCACCACTATCCGGTCACGGGCGGCCCACGTTCCTTTGATGCCGTGCTGTGCGCGGTACCGGTCCAGGCCTTCCTCGACGCGGTCGGCCACCCAGAGCAGCGCCAGTTCGCGGAGCGCGGTGAGGTTGCCTTCGCGGAAGTAGTTTCCCAGCGCGGTGTCGATCCGTTCGGCGGGGTAGATATGCCCGTGCGCCATTCGCCGGCGCAGCGCCTGCGGGGTCATGTCGACCAGTTCGATCTGTTCGGCGGCGCGGACCACCTCGTCCGGGACGGTCTCGGTTTGTTTGATCCCGGTGATCGCTGCGACGACGTCGTTGAGGGATTCCAGGTGCTGGATGTTCACCGTGGTGATCACGTCGATCCCGGCGTCCAGCAGCTGCTGCACGTCCTGCCAGCGCTTTTCGTACAGCGACCCGGGCGCGTTGGTGTGGGCGAGTTCGTCGACGAGGGCGACCTGCGGGTGCCTGGCCAGGACCGCGTCGGTGTCCATCTCCGTCAGCTGCACCCCCCGGTGGTCGAACACCTTCCGAGGGATGACAGGCAGCTCGCCGATCTGTTCGGCGGTGAACTCCCGGCCGTGGGTCTCGTACAGCCCGATCACCACGTCGGTGCCGCGGGTGGCCCGTCGCCGTCCCTCGGACAGCATGTCTACGGTCTTGCCGACGCCGGGGGCCGCACCCAGGTACACGCGCAGTCGGCCGCGGGTCTTGGCGGGCGCCGCGGGGGTGCCCGGTGCTGCTGGGGACTCGGGTGCGGCCATCGGGGATCAGCCTGTGGAGTCGCCGGCGGGTGCCAGCTGGTGCAGGGCCATGTTCAACGCCAGAACGTTGACGCGTTCCTCGCCGATGAAGCCGAGGGTTCGGCCCTGGATGTGCGCCTGGACGAGGTCACGGACCTGGTCGACGGGAAGCCCGCGGGCATCGGCGATCCGGTTCACCTGCAGCAGCGCGTAGGCCGGGCTGATGTTCGGGTCCAGGCCGGAACCGGAGGCGGTGAGCGCGTCGGGTGGGACGGCCGAGGGGTCGACGCCGTTGTCGGCGGCGATCTGTGCGCGCCGGTCCTGGACCTCGGCGAGCAGGTCGGGGCTGTCGGCGGCCAGGTTGGAGCCGCCGGAGGACATGGCGTCGTAGCCGTCGCCGGCGGCGGAGGGTCGTCCGGCGAACCATTGGGGGCCGTCGAACTGTTGCCCGATCAGCTCGGATCCGACCACCGTGCCGGAGCTGTCGGTCACCAGCGAGGAGTTGGCGGCGTTGTTCGCGGCGAGCTGGCCGACGCCGAGAACGACGAGCGGGTAGGCGATTCCGAGGATCAGGGTCATCGCCAGGAGTACCCGCAGGGCGACCAGGGCCTGCCGGCCGCCGATCGAGACCAGCGTGGCGGCGGAGGGTCTTGGGGTGGTGGCGGGCTGTTGGGGTTCGGGGCGTTCGGCGAGGGACTGGGTGGCTGTCATGGGGTTCATCCGATTCCGGGAATGAGGGAGATGACCAGGTCGATGATCTTGATGCCGATGAACGGCACGATCAGCCCACCGAGCCCGTAGATGAGCAGGTTCCGGTTGAGCAGCTTGGCCGCGGAGGAGGGCCGGTAGCGGACACCGCGGATGGCCAGCGGGATCAGCGCGATGATGATCAGCGCATTGAAGATGACCGCGGACAGGATCGCCGAGGTGGGTGAGGACAGTCTCATGATGTTCAGCGCGGCCAGGCCGGGGTAGGCGCCGACGAACATGGCGGGCAGGATCGCGAAGTACTTGGCGACGTCGTTGGCGATGGAGAAGGTGGTCAGCGCGCCGCGGGTGATCAGGAGTTGTTTGCCGATTTCCACGATGTCGATCAGTTTCGTGGGGCTGGAATCAAGGTCGACCATGTTGCCGGCCTCTTTCGCGGCGGCGGTGCCGGAGTTCATCGCGACGCCGACGTCGGCCTGGGCGAGGGCGGGGGCGTCGTTGGTGCCGTCCCCGGTCATCGCGATGATCCGGCCGCCTTCTTGCTGCTTGCGGATGTAGGCGAGTTTGTCCTCGGGGGTGGATTCGGCGAGGAAGTCGTCGACACCGGCTTCCTTGGCGATGCTCTGCGCGGTGAGCGCCGAGTCGCCGGTGATCATCACGGTGCGGATGCCCATCGCCCGCAGGTCGGCGAACCGCTCGGCGATCCCGGGTTTGACGATGTCCTTCAAATGAACCACGCCAAGGACGTGGGCGGATTCGGCGACCAGCAGCGGGGTGCCGCCGTCGGCGGAGATCTCGTCGGCGGCGGTCAGGGATTCCGGTGGCACGGTGCCGCCGTTGTCCGCCACCCACGCCGACACCGCCGACACCGCACCCTTCCGGATGGACCGGGTGCGTCCGGTGTCGGGCAGGTCGATGCCGCTCATCCGGGTGCGGGCGGAGAACTCGATGACCTCGCCGTCCCGTTCGGCGGCGCGGGCCCAGTGCTGATCGACCTGGTACTTCGACCGGCAGAGCTCGACGATGGACTTTCCTTCCGGGGTGTCGTCGGCCAGGCTGGCGGCCAGCGCCGCGGACGCCAGGACGTCCGGGTCGATGCCAGGGGCGGCGATCAGCCGGGAGGCCTGCCGGTTGCCGTAGGTGATGGTGCCGGTCTTGTCCAGCAAGAGGGTGGACACGTCGCCGGCGGCCTCGACGGCACGGCCGCTCATTGCCAGCACGTTGTGCTGCACCAGCCGGTCCATCCCGGCCACCCCGATGGCGGAGACCAGGGCACCGATGGTGGTGGGGATCAGGCAGACCAGCAGGCTGATCAGGATCACGATGGATTGCGGTGAGCCGGAATAGTCGGCCATCGGGGACAGCGCGATGATCACCAGCAGGAACACGATGGTCAGGCTGGCCAGCAGGATGTTCAGCGCGATCTCGTTCGGTGTCTTCTGCCGGACCGAGCCTTCGACGAGGGCGATCATCCGGTCGACGAACGACTGGCCCGGTCCGGTGGTGATCTTGATGACGACCCGGTCCGAGAGCACCCGGGTGCCGCCGGTGACCGAGGACCGGTCGCCGCCGGATTCGCGGACCACAGGGGCGGACTCGCCGGTGATCGCCGATTCGTCGACGCTGGCCACACCCTCGACGATGTCCCCGTCGCCGGGGATGGTGTCCCCGGCCTCGCAGACGACCAGATCACCGACCTTGAGGTCGGACGCGGCGACGCGCGTTTCCTGGCCCTGTGCGTCCAGTTTCCGGGCGATCGCGGTGTCCCGGGTGGCGCGCAGCGTGGCGGCCTGGGCCTTGCCGCGGCCCTCGGCGACCGCGTCGGCGAGGTTGGCGAACAGCACGGTCAGCCACAGCCACACGGTGGTGGAGACGACGAAGACGCTGGTCTCGGTGAAGCACAGCACGATGCACAGCGCGGCACCGACCTCGACGACGAACATCACCGGGTTGTGCCACATCACCCTGGGATCCAGGTACTTCAGCGCGGTGGGCAGCGCCTTCCACAGGCTCGCCGGGTTGAACACGCCGACACCGACGCGGCCGGCCTCGAACTCCTGGTGATGCCGTGGATGCGACCGCGGGGTCAGCACGGGAGTGCTGCTCATATCAGATCAGTCCTTCTGCGATGGGGCCGAGCGCCAGCGTCGGCAAGTAGGTCAGGGCGGCGACCAGGATGACGACACCGACGAGCATCACCACGAACTGCGGCCGGTAGGTCGGCAACGTGCCGGAGTCGTCGGGTCGTACCCCTTGCCGGGCAAGGGATCCGGCCAGGCCGAGGACCAGCGCTATCGGTAGCAGCCGGCCGATCAGCATCGCGAGTGCCAGGGCGATGTTGTAGAAGTCGGTGTTCGCGGACAGCCCGGCGAAGGCGGACCCGTTGTTGTTGGCCGCGGACCCGAACGCGTACGCGATCTCGGTCAACGCGTGCGGTCCGCTGTTCAGCGGCCCGGCCCGGCCCGCCGGGATCGCCAGCGCGACCGCGGTGCCGATGAGCACGACCGCCGGGGTGACCAGCAGGTAACTGGCGGCGTACTTCATCTCGGTGCCGCCGATCCGCTTCCCCAGATATGTCGGCGTGCGGCCGACCATCAGCCCGGCGACGAACACGGTGATGATCGCCAGGATCAGCATGCCGTACAGACCCGAACCCGTTCCGCCGGGAGAGATCTCACCGAGCAGCATGTCCAACAGCAACACCCCCCCGCCCAGACCGGTGTACGAGGAATGCGTCGAGTCGATCGCGCCGGTGGATGTCATCGTGGTGGTGACGGCGAACATCGCCGACAGCGGTATCCCGAACCGCACCTCCTTGCCTTCCATCGAGGCGCCCGCGGCCTGCAGGGCCACGCCCGGGTGCGCGTTCTCGACCGCGATGGCAGAGACGAGCGCCCCGGTCCACAGCACGGCCATCGCGGCCAGGATCGCGTAGCCCTGCTTGGCGTTGCCGACCATCCGGCCGAAGGTGCGGGGTAGCGAGAACGGGATGACCAGCATCAGGAAGATCTCGAACAGGTTGGTGAACGCCGACGGGTTCTCGAACGGGTGCGAGGAGTTCGCGTTCAGATACCCGCCGCCGTTGGTGCCCAGTTCCTTGATCACCTCCTGCGAGGCAACCAAACCACCCGGCAGCGTCTGAGAGCCGCCCGCGACGGTGGTGACATCCAAGGGCGGGTTGAGGTTCTGGATGACCCCGGAAACCACCAACACCAGCGCCCCGATGAACGCCAAAGGCAACAGCAGGCGCAGGCTGATCCGGGTCAGATCGACCCAGAAGTTCCCCAACCGGTCGGTGTGCCGGCGGGTCAAACCGCGGATCAACGCGGCCACCACGGCGATGCCGACCGCAGCGGACAGGAAGTTCTGCACCGTCAGCCCGATGGCCTGCACCGTGTAGCCCAATGCGGACTCACCGGAATAGGACTGCCAGTTGGTGTTCGTCACGAAGCTGACCGCGGTGTTGAACCCCTGCGCGGCCGGCATGTTCGGGGTGTCGTTGGCGAACCCCAACACGGACTGGATGCTCAGCAAACCCCAAAGCAGCGCGATGGACACCACGCTGAACGCCACCACCGACAGCAGGTACGTCGTCCACCGTTGATCCGCCGACGGCTCGATCCGCAGCGTCCGGAACAGCCCGGACTCCACCTTGTTGTGCTTGCGCGAGGTGAGCAGCCTGGCCATGTAGTCGCCCAGCGGGACATGCACCAGGGCCAGCGCGGCTACCACCAGGGCGATTTGAAGTGCCGCCGCCAACGCCGGGCTCATCAGAACCGCTCCGGATTCAACAGGGCCACGATCAGGTAACCCAACAACAGCAGGGCAATGATCCCCGCGACGACCGTCATCGGTCCTCCACATGTTTCTCGACCGTCCTGGTCTGCCAGAACGAATCTCAGGCTAGAAGCCGACAAACAGCGCGGAACAGATCTTGACGAAATCCTGACGCCCGGAGCAAGAACATTGACGGACTCTTGACGGCCGCGTCCGCTCGATCCAGCTGTCCTCGGCGACTCCGAACTGGTACGGAACGCTGACCACGACAACGCCGGGAGCGAACAGCAGCCGGGCCTTGAACCGCAGCGCGCTCTGGTTGTGCAGGAGTTGCTGCCACAGTGCGTCACGACGTACTCGGGGATGAACACCATGATCACGGTCCGCGGGTGCGCGTCGTCCAGGTCCTTGACGTAGGAGGTCAGCGGCCGGATCGGGCCACGATAGGGGGCCTCGAGCATTTTCAGCGGCATCGGGATCGCCCGGCCGGGACACCAGCATCAGGGCGTGCACCCGGCTGGGCAGGGTGTGCAGTTCGTCGTCGTCGGCCACCTCGATGGTGACCTGGTGTGGTAGCGGTTGATCGCGCGCATCGCCAGGAACAGCACGATCATCGCAGCGACGGCGATCCAACATGAAGGACTCATGAAGAAATGCCGTCACCTGTGCCCATTCGAACCGACAGCGCCATGACCGTGGTGTCAGATGGCTATCATTGGCCACGAACCAATATGAATCGGGGGCCGGGCGGGAACCGGAGAAGAGCCCAGTCCGAACTTTCACTTTTCATCACACTGTGCACGCGATCTTGAGAAAGCGTTCGCTCCGACGACGGAGGGGCTCAGGAATGGAGTTCAAAATTTGCATCTGTTAGCGCTCCTCAGAGTATCAGCCTGGGACAGCCGGTCGACCGGCGACTCGGCGACCGTCCGAATCCGTTCCAACGAAATCCGCTGCTCTTGCTGGCCATCCGAGCGAACGCCGCGGCTTTCCCGCGCCAGAAAGAGGATTCGCACATGAGCAGATTCAGTCCAGGCAATGCTGACTCGATGTCCTCGCTTTTTCATCAAAGGGAGCTCTCATGACCATTGCTGTCCAGACCGCGCTGAACGGCGATCCTATTTCCGATGCGGCGGTCGCCCGGATCAGAGAAACCGTCGCCGGTCTCTCTCAGGCGAGTGCGGTTGCCGGCCACCTCGTCACCCTGACCGTCGAGACGTGGACGGTGTTCGTCCAATCGCTGGTCGGAATGACCCGGGACCTGTTCGACGGGTTGGCCGCGGCCTCCGGGAAGGTCATCGGGTTGACAATGGACGGCTACGACCGGGCCGGCCCGTGCCTGGGAGACCCAACCGCCTATGTCTGAAGCGCCGCAGGACTGATGAACGACGCCGGTCTATTCAGCAGGGGCAGCCACTGCGGCCTGTCGGCGCGCAGGAGCTGCTGCTGCCCGTCGCGGGTCGCCGGGAAACCTGGCAGTAGCTCACGGAGAAGCGGACGAAGAGCGTTGTGCTGGCTCGAGGTTCTCCCGGCAGCGGGTCGTTGCCCACGCGCGGGCCGCCCCGGTCAGCCGAACCGGCCGGAGACGTAGTCCTCGGTGATTTGCTGTTCGGGAGTGCCGAAGATCTTCGCGGTGTCTGCGTATTCGACGAGCCGGCCGGGCTGACCGATCCCGGCGAGGTTGAAGAACGCGGTGTAGTCGGACACCCGGGCGGCCTGCTGCATGTTGTGGGTCACGATGACGATGGTGTAGTTGGTCTTGAGCTCGCTGATCAGGTCCTCGATGGCCTGGGTGGAGATCGGGTCCAGCGCGGAGCAGGGTTCGTCCATCAGCAGCACGGTCGGTTCGACGGCAATGGCCCGGGCGATGCACAGCCGTTGCTGTTGGCCGCCGGACAGCCCCGCTCCGGGCCGGGCGAGCCGGTGTTTGACCTCTTCCCACAGGTTGGCCCGTTCGAGAGCTGCCTGCACAATGTCGTCCATATCGCTCTGGGACTTACGGATTCCCGGCAGCTTGTAGCCGGCGGCGACGTTGTCATAGATGGACATGGTCGGGAATGGGTTGGGCTGCTGGAACACCATGCCAACGGTGCGGCGGACGTTGACCGGGTCGACCCCCGGCCCGTAGAGATCCTCGCCATCGAGCTTCACCGAACCGGTGATCCGGCCACCGAGGATCACCTCGTGCATCCTGTTGAGGGTGCGAAGGACCGTCGACTTCCCGCAACCGGACGGCCCGATGAACGCGGTCACGGTGAGCGGCGCGATGTTGATCGTCGCGCCTTCGACCGCCAGGAAATCCCCGTAGTAGACGTTCAAATCATCGACATCGATGCGCACTGTGTCTCCCTTGATCGGCGTTGTTGACTCGCCACGCGAACTCTCCGGAACAGGAATCGAGCGGATTACCGGCGTTCCGGCCGGCGCCCGGTGGCAGAGCCCCTGCGGCAATGCCCTCCGCTCACGCGGGTGGGCCGTCCTCGTGCGTGAACAGACTTCATGGCAGCTCCAGCTCGGCCCCGGCTCGGCGACCGCGACGAGTTCGCAGCGCGGTCGAACAGCCGCGTCTCCGCGTCCGCCGAGCCGAACGAACCCGGCGGTGGACTACCGGACGGGTGGTGCCGTGCTCAGCGATCCCCCGGGCTGACCGGGAGGACGATGGCTGAACAGCTCAAACCAGTCGCATGCATCTGACCGGGTTCCCATCACGCCGACGGTAGGCATGCGGGGTGAACGGAAGGTGGCGAGCAGAAGGCAACTCGCCCCCGGCGGGGCCGCTGATAGTTCGATGCCACGGCATCCACTCAGCCCGTGGCCAACCGCGAACGGCACCTGAGCGAACCAACTGGGCGAAACGACCCAAGGTAACGGGGCGGTGTCATAGGTGACCCGCCGGGTGCCGGGACGGGCGGGGATCCGTTACCGGTCCGCCCGAGCCATAGCAAGCACGACGCGACCATCCGGTAGACCGGCTGGATGACGCTGAATTCCCGGACCATGAGGATCTGCGTCATCGTGCGGCCGGTGACCAGGGCGACGGACGGCAGCGCGACGGCGTCCCCGAACCCGGCCAGGTGCGTCAGGGATCATCGTGCCGCGTTCAAAGAATCAGATGCGTGATGTGGTCGAGCCTGTCCAAGTCGTCGATGTAGTCATCGGGGTCCGCATCGGAGGCCTCTATGAGGTCGACAAGCATCCCTCTCATCACGCCGAGCGCTTCACCGATAAGGCTGAGGTGCTGCGCGAACTCGTTGAGTTCGATCAGCCCGCCGCGCAGGTCATCGATCTGGTCCTGGACGGAATCACCCTCTATCATGACTGACCCTCCCGGTGAGTGGTCCATCGCGACTCGCCGGCTTGCTCGTCGGTCGTGGGCTTGGGCTTGGGCTTCCGGGATGTTCGGGCTGGAACCGGTTCTCCCGAATCTCGAAGGGCCAAATTGCTGTGGCAATCCACATCTCGATCAGCCACGCCCGGCCGCCACCCCGACTTGCCTCTGTCGATGTCGATGCGACCGGGTTGAGCAGTATCGGTGTGCCCGAACACCCCGGGCCCCCGGAAATCCCCGGCCGGGCGCCTATTTCCGCCGACGACTCGATGACGGGCGCCCGACCCGCTACCGGCGCGCAAGGGAGCCTGGTCGTCGTCCGAATCGCAGCGGCAGAGCCCGAAGGTGGGCTGTGCCGCGGCATCCGACCGCGGTCAGTGACTGGGCCGTTGGTTCAAACCATTGCGGGTGGACCGTTTGCCCGGATTGATCCTCGTCGACGGCTCACAAGTGCGACCCGCCCGAAGCGCTCCATCGGTTGACTCCCGGGTGCGCAGGCGGCAAGCATGATCACGCAGCGCGTGTCGATCCCACATCGGTGGCCTGACTGATGGTCGCTGCCCGGCCCTGGTTCGCCGGGACGAGCCGGCCGACCTGGTTCGCGAGTTGCTGACCGAACCCGACTGGTCATGTCCCGCCGATCCCCAACGCACCACGACGTGAGCGTCGCCGGGTCGATGGAGAGACGGTCACGCGAACGCCTGACCCGGGTCGAGCACGAGTCCCCCGGGCTCAGAGCCATTTCCGGTGTTTGAACACGAGATAGAGAGTGCCAGCGATGATGATCATGATGGCCACCGAGGCGAAGAAGCCCGCGTCCTCACCGAACCCGGGATAGGGAACGTTCTGGCCGAAGAACCCGGTGACGGCGGTCGGGACGGCGACGATGGCCACCCACGCGGTGATCTTGCGCATCTGGTCGTTCTGCTGCACCGAGATGGCGTGCAGGCTCTCGGCGGCGATGGTCATGTGGGTGCTGGTCCTGGTCTGGAAGAACTCGATGACGCCGTGCAGGAATTCGCGCTGACCGTCGGCCATGCTGCTGACCTGATGAAAGCGGTCGGCGATGTCCGCGACCAGTGGGCGTTCCGCTTCGGGCAGGGAACGGACGAGCTTGGCCATCCGGTCGTAGGTGGCCGCGGAGTGCACGGCGATGGTGCGGATCGCGAGCAGTGCGTACCAGGTCTTGAACAACTCGTCCAGGAACGGTTCGGGGTCGCCTTTGACCCCGCCGAGCATGAGTTGCCGTTCCAGGTAACCTGACTGTTTGGCCAAGGCCGCGATCAGGTCCACCTCGCGGCGGGTCAGGGCGGACACCACGGCCGAGGACAGTTCGAACGGTGACCGCGGGTGCAGATGTCCGTTGTCGATACGGTGCAGCACCTGCCGGGTGTCCAGCATTGCCACCTCGGGGTCGAGGATCTCGCTGAGCGGCCCGTGCACGGTGACCAGGTAGTTCGTCCCGAGAAACTGGTCGATTTCCACGTAGTGCACATGGCCGCGCGGGCCGATCTGCGGTGCGTGCAAGACCGTGAAGACGTGGTCGTCGTACACGTGCAGCTTGCTGATGTGATTGCGTTCCACGCAATCACGGATGGCGATGTCATGGAAACCGAAGATCTCCGACAGCGTTGTCGCGACCGTGGGGTCGCACCGCGGGATGTCCACCCACACCAGCGCGTCCCGGTCCTGCAAGAGCTCCGGCAGTTCCTCGACAGACACCGTTTTCGCACCGGAATCAGTCACCAGATAGACGTCGATCATCGGCAGCTCCTCGTCCCGGACCAACGCTCCTTCGCACCATGTCCGTGGCAGCTTGACTGCTCAAGATGAATTCTCTGTGTGTGCCCCTGTCGACGTGGGTTCTGCCGAGTCGGCCCCGTCTGCGAG
>DASQFG010000064.1:0-2102 GCA_035633315.1 Nakamurella sp.
CTGACCGCGTTCGTGCTGACGTTCGTGCTGACCCGGGTGATCACCCGGATGATCAGGGCCGGGGTCGGGCCGTTCCGCAACAACGTCTCCGAGAGCGGCGTGCACATCCACCACGCCGTGCCCGGCATCATCCTGTTGATCATCGGCGCGTTGATGGCGCTGGCCAGCGAGGGCTCGCCGTGGGTCGAGGTCGCGGCCGTGACGATCGGCGTCGGCATGTCGCTGATCCTGGACGAGTTCGCGCTGATCCTGCACCTGCAGGACGTCTACTGGTCCAACGAGGGCCGCATCTCGGTGGAACTCATCGGGCTGACCGCGGCCTGCATGGGCCTGCTGATGCTCGGCTTCACGCCGCTGAGCGACATCGACTTCAGCGCCGGCGACGTCACCATCAACATCACCCTGGCCACCACTTTGGCCATTCACGCCGTCTTCGTTCTCGTCTGCGTGCTGAAGGCGAAGTACCGCACGGCGCTGATCAGCTGCTTCGTGCCTTTCGTCGCGTGGGTCTCCGCGTTCCGGCTGGGCAGGCCGAAGTCGTGGTGGGCCCGCCAACGCTACAAGCCGAAGAAGATGGCGAGGGCCGTGGCCAGGGAGCGAAAGTTCGACGCGCGCTGGGATCCGCTGTGGCGCTGGGTCGGAAACCTCATCGCGGGCAAGGTCTCCCAGCCCGATCCCCCGGAATCCGCTCCGCAACCCGCACCCTTCGACCCGCCGGCGCACGCCGTCGGGGGGTCGCTGCCGCCCGGCGCCGTTCCCCGAATCGAGCCCGCTCACCAGCAGAGCCAGCCCCGGCCCAGCACAGTCCCGCAGAGCCCGGCGGCGGACGCGGTTGCGGCGAAACCCCAAGGCTGAGAACGTCTCTCGACTCACCTGTAGCACAACAGTCAGCGGCCCGCGGCGGGGTCGCCGGCCGCAAGTCCCATCGCCAGCAGCACCTTCCGCTGAAAGGACCGCGCGTCTTTGGCGCTCGGGTGCGGGCCGCCCTCACGGGCCGCGATCGCCCGCGAGACCACGTCCCGGACGGCGGGATCCGGGTCATCCCACACCAGCTGCTGACCCGCTCCGACCTTGCTCGACCAGTGCCCGCAGAGAACCCGCTGCTCGGCACGACACGCGTTGAGTACCTCGTCTTCGGTCCAGGCCGGCCCAGGGACGGCATCCGCGTCACGCTCCTCGTCTTGTTGAGCCAGATGCCAGCGCAGCGAGTCGATCAGCAGGTTCACCAACCTCTCGTCCGGCACCGGGCGGAAGATGGTCGCCGCGGCCGGCCCGTACACCGTCAATCCCCGTTCCGCGAGGATGCTGCGATCGATGGCGTACCAGAACGTCCCGTCCTCCTCCCGCCGCGCCTGTCCGGTCCAGGTGACCCGGAACGGCATGGCGGCGCCGGAGTTGAGCTCGACCTCGAATCCCGGCTCGGGCGCGCAAGCCGCCGCCACCTCGGTCCGGTACACCACCAACTCGAGCCCGCGCGCCGGGCACGGCAGGGTCTCGTGACGCAGTCCCTCGACGAGCGCCTGCTTTGCCGGCGCGGACAGTCGGGCGGAAACGACAACGGCGACATCGATATCACTGCGTCCTGGCTGATAGGCCTCCAACGCGACGGAACCGGCCGCATAGACCCCGATCAAGTCGCGCGCCAGGATGTCGCGGCTGCGCGCGGCGACCGCGGCCAGGTACTCGCGCGCTGCCGGGTCCACCACCAGCATGGGATCCCCTTCGTTGTTGAGCGCCGGGCCGGTGACGGTGCGCTCCGTCGTCGACCGCGCGGCGTGCCACCACCAGTTCGGAGGGTACTGGCCACCGACGGTCCAGCACGTCTGCGGGCTGGGGCATCATGGTCGGCGATGACGAACCCGGCACCCCCGACTGCCGGCGCCGGGCGTTTCGCGCCGAGCCCATCGGGCGAGCTGCACGTCGGCAACCTCCGCACGGCGCTGCTGGCATGGTTGTTCGCCCGGAGCACCGGACGGGGGTTCCTCGTCCGGATGGAGGACCTGGACCGCGTCGCGCCCGGCGCCGACCGGACCCAGCTGGCCGACCTGGCGGCCATCGGGCTCGACTGGGACGGCCCCGTGCTCTACCAGTCGCGGCGCACC
>DASQFG010000065.1:0-2679 GCA_035633315.1 Nakamurella sp.
TCCCTGAGGTCCCGAGGGTCAGGCAGGCCCGACGCGCGGCCGTCCGGCCGCCGGTAGAGCCGGCAGGTCAGACCGCTGGGCTGTTCGGAGCCGACGAACGGGTCGGAACCGTTGATCAGAAATGTCGGAGAGCCGGCAAACCCCCGCCGGGACGCCGCCTGCTGGTCGGCGATCACGGTGACCACGAAACGCTGCGACGTCAGCCCCGCCAGGGTCAGCGCCGACCGCAACAGAGCGGCCGCGGGCGCTTCGTTCGGGCAGTCCGGCACCACCAGCAACTCAACATCCATCAGCCCATCATCCGCCGGACTGAAAAGGTCCGTCGGATCGGCTTTGTCACTGAGTCCTCGAACCGGGCTATCGGCAAACTATACGTAGCAACGCTACTCTTAGGTGATGTTGGGTCCGCTGGGGTCGACCGACCCAGGAGTGATCGAGATCGATGGGTTGCAGATCCCGGATGCCGGCGGCCTGTTTCTGACGGGCATTGGCGGCTCATGTGCTGGCCGGTGCAGTCTGTGTGGTGTCGGGAGCGTTGGCGGCGTTCGCGAGGAAGCGTCCCGGGCGGCATCCGCGGGCAGGAACCGTATACCTGTGTGGCCTGTCGGTGCTGGTCGTCACTGCCGGCGTCATGGCGATCGTCCGGTGGCCCCACGATATTCACCTATTGGTGATCGCTTGCCAGGCAGGCGTTTTCGGCGGCGCCGGGCGGTGCGCGCGGCGCCGCCGCCGCCAGCGGTGGATGCGCTGGCATGGAATCGCGATGGCTGCATCGTATGTGGCCCTGTTGACCGGGTTCTATGTCGACAAGCCGCACCATACTGATCGTGATGGCCGCGATGAGGAGCGGTGACCAGGCCCCGCCCGGCAGCAGGGCGTGCACGACCAAGGTGAGGTCAACGACGGCACAGCCGACGCTTGCGACCAGGCCGGCGAGACACGCGGTGCCGGTGGCGAAGGGCAGCACCCGCGCGGCTCGGCCGGCTCCGGCGGTGGCGACCAACGCGGTCGGAACGATGATCAGCAGCAGCCCGGGGAGCACCGGCAGGGCGGCGAACAGCCCGATGATCCGCTCGAGCAAACTCTGAGTGATGACGGCCGGCGGCCCGCTGGTCAGAGCGATCAGCCAGAGGGCGCCGATGAACGGCCCACTGCTGACCAACCCGAAACCGGTCCGGTGAGCGGTCTTTCCGGTGAGCTCCCGGGCGAACTGAGCCGCAAGGTGCTGAGGATTCCCAAAGGCGCGGATCGCTGCCCGCGCGACCATCACGGGGTCCGGACCGTCAGTGTTGGCGATCTGCTCGATCAACCTGTCGGCGATCTCGGTGAGGATCGCTGCCCGGTCGCGCCGAGACCCGGGCAGCGCAGCCGCGAGCTCCCGGAGATACCCGGTGGCCACCGGCCGGGCCGACGGGTCCAGGGCTGCCACCAGCGAGCTGGTCAGGTGGCCCTCGTCCACGCCGGGCGGCCTCCTCCCATCACCGTGGAGACCGCACCGGCGAATTGCCACCACGACACCCGCTGATCGGCCAAGGCCCTGCAGCCGGCCGCGGTCAGTTCGTAGCACCTGCGGCGCCTCCCAGGGCCCGCGGACCAAGATCCCCGCACCAGCCCGGCCCGCTCGAGACGATGCAACGCGGGATAAATCGTGCCGGTCGGCAGGTCGAACGCGCCGCCGCTGCGAATCCGCAGCGACTCGATGACCGCATACCCATGGATCGGGCCCTGCTCGAGCAACGACAGCAGCAACCCGTCCAGATGACCCTTCAGCACCTCTGCCCGCATAGCTAGCAACCCTACAGCTCACCGATAGTCAGCGGGCCCATCAAGTCACCGGTGAACCGACCGACCCTCCGGGCGGTGTCGTAGTGGACGCCTCGTTGACCAAGGAGACCGAGGCGCTCCAGGAGAGTTCAAGGCACCGTCCACGCACTTGGCGAGGCCGGGTCCCGTTTGAACACCTCCCGATCCGGCCCCCCCCGCCGAGCGCGCGGTGACTGTCGGTCCGGTTACCTCGTCACTGGCCGGTACTTGGAAGGGTTCGCTGGGCTGGCTGGTCACATACCCGCCCAGGGTATATCTGAACGAGGGGTCATCCGGCGCCCGTGGCCGCCACCCACCGGCACGCCCACGATGCCGGCGACGACCGCGCGCACGGCACCGGTGGGCACGACGGTCACAGCGGCGGGCATGAGCACGGCGGTGGCCACGCCCACACCGGCGGGGACGGGCACCCGCGGGGTGAACCCGGACGCCGACGAGCGGTACTTGTGGTTCATGTCGGTCGTCGCAACGTTCTTGCCGTCAAATCTCATGATCGGTTTCCCTTTCGAGGGATCAGGTGTTCCGGTTGGATGAAGGTGACTTCCTCGACGACCCTGGACGTCGGCGGAATGTACGAGTACTACCTGACCCCGCTGGACGACACCGCGCTCAGATCGTTTGGTACGGCGGTAATGTCGTCGAGTTCGTGCTCGCCACCATCCAAGCCGGCTCACGCCAACGGTGTGCCGCTCCTGGCGGCGTGATCACCTGGGCGATTGCCTGACCGGACACGGCGGCGTCGGATTGGTTGTCGAGCAGTGAGTCGTGGCCGGCGCCGGCGACGACCAGGTGGATGCTGTTGCCGGACAGTGCGGCGAGGTCCATTTGTGTGGTGAGCCAACCGGTTTGTGCGTC
>DASQFG010000066.1:0-10182 GCA_035633315.1 Nakamurella sp.
CCTGCTTACACCGCGCCCGTCACCGACCCGTCGGTCGCGGCGTCGTCGTCACCGGCTCTGCGCGCGCTGCGCGGCCGTGATCCGGTACCGGCGCCGTTGACCTCGCACGGACCGGCCACGGTGCTGGCCATGTGCAACCAGAAGGGCGGGGTCGGCAAGACCACGTCCACGATCAACCTGGGTGCGTCGTTGGCCGAGTACGGCCGCCGCGTGTTGATGGTGGACCTGGATCCGCAGGGCGCGCTGTCCGCGGGACTGGGCATCGCCGCGGACCGGCTCGACCACACCATCTACAACCTGATGCTGGGGCCGTCCACGGCCATGACGGATGTGCTGGTGCCGACCGGGATCGAGGGGGTCGACCTGATCCCGGCGAACATCGACCTGTCCGCCGCCGAGGTGCAGCTGATCAACGAGGTGGGCCGCGAGCACACCCTGTCCCGTGCGCTGCGGCCGGTGCTGCACGCGTACGACTACGTGCTGATCGACTGCCAGCCCTCGCTCGGCCTGCTCACCGTCAACGCGTTGGCCTGCGCGCAGGGCGTCATCATCCCGCTGGCCGCCGAGTTCTTCTCGTTGCGCGGCGTCGCGCTGCTGGTCGACACCATCTCCAAGGTGCGGGAGCGGATCAACCCGGACCTGTCGGTGCAGGGCGTGCTGGTCACCATGTACGACGGGCGGACTGTGCACGCCCGCGAGGTCGTCGCGATGCTGCACCAGCGGTTCGGCGACCAGGTGTACGACACGATCATCGCGCGCACCGTGAAGTTCCCGGAGACCACGGTGGCCGGGGAACCGATCACCACGTACGCGCCGACGTCACCGGCCGCGCAGGCCTACCGGGCGCTGGCCCGCGAAGTGATCGCTCGATGACCATCGCTCCCGCGGGTCCGGCCTCCACCGGGCCGGCCCGGGTCAGCGGTGTCAATCCCGACGCTGATCCCGACCCCCGCCTGACCCCGGCCGACGCGACTGGCGCTGACGGCGCGGATGGTTCTGTCAGCACGGAGACCGTCGGATTCCAGCAGGCTCGCGACTCCGGGGATTCCGGCCGCCGGCCGTTCCATGTCCGGCTGTCCAACTTCGACGGGCCGTTCGACCTGTTGCTGCAGCTGATCAGCCAGCACCGGATGGACGTCACCGAGGTGGCGCTGCACCAGGTCACCGACGATTTCGTCGCGCACATCCGCGCGATGGGCAGCGAGTGGGACCTCGACCAGGTCACCGAGTTCATCGTGGTCGCCGCGACCCTGCTTGACCTCAAGGCGGCCAGGCTGCTGCCGGACGAGAGCGCCGGCGACGAACTCGACGATGACGCCTTCGGCATCCGCGACCTGCTCTTCGCTCGGCTGCTTGCCTACCGCGCCTACCAGCAGGTTGCGGCCCTGTTCGCCGAACTGGAGGCCGGTGCGCTGCGCCGGTATCCACGGGCGGTGACCCTCGAGCAGCGCTACCTGGGACTGCTCCCGCAGGTGCAGCTCGGGCTGACGCCGCAGGAGTTCGCCGCGCTCGCCGCCGGTGCGTTCCGGCCGAAGCCGCCGCCGCCCACGGTCAACCTGGACCACATCCATGCCTCCCCGGTGTCGGTGGCCGAGCACCAGGCCGCGATGCGATCGATGCTCGCCGACCGGGGAATCGCGACGTTCGGTGAACTCGTGGCCGGCTGCGCTGTCACCCTGGAGGTGGTGGCCCGGTTCCTGGGCCTGCTGAACCTGTACCGGGAGGCGCTGGTGGCGTTCGACCAGCCGGAGGCGCTGGGCCTGCTGACCGTGCGGTGGACCGGACCGCCGCCGGAACCCGCGCACGCCGCACACCAGGGAACCGATCACCAGGGAACCGATCACCAGGGAACAGACGCAATGATGGACGAGGAGTACGAGTGAGTGGCGAGCGGGCCACGCTGACCGGCGACCGGTCGGGCGGACCAGGATCGCGCGCCGGGGAACCCGATCCCCTCGTAGCGACCGGCGGGACCGTCCCGACGTCCGATGACGCGCTGGAGCCGGACGGCGACACCGGTGCGCTGTTCGCCGACCCGGACATGGTTCCCGACCACGACCTGGTCGGGGCGCTGGAGGCGGTGCTGCTGGTGGTCGACGCGCCGGTGACGGAAACCGCGCTGGCCGCGGCGGTCGGCCACGGTCCGCTGCGGGTGCGCGACGAGCTGACGGTGCTGGCCGCGCGGTACACCGCCGCGGGTTCGGGGATCGAGCTGCGCGAGATCGGCGGCGGCTGGCGGCTGTACACCCGGGATCGGTTCGCTCCCGTGGTGGAGCGGTTCGTGCTGGACGGCGCGCAGGGCCGGCTGTCGAAGGCGGCGCTGGAAACGCTGGCCGTCATCGCCTACCGCCAGCCCGTCACCCGGGCCCGGATCTCCGCCGTCCGCGGGGTGAACGTCGACGGTGTGATCCGCACGCTCACCGCGCGCGGGTTGATCGAGGAGGCGGGCAGCGACCCGGACACCGGGGGACTGCTCTACAGCACCACCGAGCTGTTCCTGGAACGTTTGGGGTTGTCCGATCTGGGCGAGCTGCCCTCGCTCGGCCCGCTGCTGCCCGATGTCGATGCGGTGGACGATGTCTGACGTCGGATCGAGCCGCGGGGCCCGAGATGCGCAGCAGCGGAACGAGAATCAGGCAGAATCAATTCTTTCCGGAGGAGTCCGGCTGCAGAAGGTGCTGTCGGCGGCCGGCGTCGCGTCGCGCCGCAAGGCCGAGGAGCTGATCCGATCCGGACGGGTGAAGGTCGACGGCATCGTGGTCCGCGAGATGGGCCTGCGCATCGATCCGGATGCGGCCGTGGTGCACGTCGACGGCAACCGGGTGGTGCTGCGGGAGGACCAGGTCTACCTGGCGCTGAACAAGCTGCCAGGGATGCTCTCCACGATGTCCGACGACCTGGGCCGCCCGCACATCGGCGAACTGCTGGTCGACCGCAAGGAGCGGCTGTTCCACATCGGCCGACTGGACATGGATTCCGAGGGTCTGCTGCTGCTGACCAACGACGGCGACCTGGCGCACCGGCTCACCCACCCGTCGTACGGGGTGCCCAAGACGTACATGGCCGAGATCCCCGGACCGGTCCCGCGTGACCTCGGCCGGCGGTTGCGCGCCGGGATCGAGTTGGAGGACGGCCCGGCGAAGGTCGACGCTTTCGAGGTCGTCGACGTGCACAACGGGCGTGCGGTGGTCGAGGTCGTGCTGCACGAGGGCCGCAATCACATCGTCCGGCGCCTGCTGGCGGCGGTGGACCACCCGGTGTCCCGCTTGGTTCGTACCCAGATCGGCGACGTGCAGCTGGGCCATCAGCGGCCCGGCACGCTGCGCAAGCTGAACCCGGTGGAGATCGCCCAGCTCTACAAGGCGGTCGGCCTGTGACAGCACCGGCACTTGACGGGACGCTGCGCACCGCACCGACTTTCGTCATCGCGATCGATGGGCCCGCCGGCACGGGGAAGTCGACGATCGCGCGCAGCGTCGCCGTCGCGCTGGGCGCCGGGTACCTGGACACCGGTGCCATGTACCGCATCGTGTCGCTCGCCGTGCTGGACGCCGGGATCGATCCCACCGACCCGGCTGGCGTCGCGGAGTTGTTGCCCCGCTTGACATTCGACATGCCGACCGATCCGGCCGGGCAGCGACATGTGCTGGCCGGCAGGGACGTCTCTGACGAGATCCGCGGCCAGGACGTCACTCTCGCGGTGACGCCGGTGTCGGCCAATCCGGCGGTGCGGGCCTGGCTGCTCGGCCGGCAGCGTGAGATGGCCTACTCCGGGCGGATGGTCGTCGAGGGCCGGGACATCGGCACCGTCGTCACTCCCGATGCGCCGCTGAAGATCTACCTGACCGCCGACGCCACCGAACGGGCGCGGCGCCGACACCGGCAGAACACCCTCCGGGCCGGCGTTCCGGCCGGCCGCACCGGCGAGAGTCGCGACCACCTGGACGCTACCGCTGGCGACCCTGACGGCAATCCCGACGACAGTGGTTCCGCCGCAGCCGATCTGGCGGCGGTGGCGCTCGATCTGCACCGCCGGGACTCGCACGACTCCACCCGGCAGCACGCCCCGTTGCAGGCCGCGCAGGACGCCGTCGTCATCGACTCGTCTGAGTTGGCCGTGGACGAAACCGTCGAGTGCGTGCTGACTCTCGCCTCTGAGCGGGGCATCCGATGAGATGGTTCAACCTCGGCGGATCGGACGATCCGCCGCCCGAGCACACCGGCGCCAAGGGCATGGACCGTGGCCGGCGTATCGGGATCACCCTGTGTTTCTTCATGTACCGGATGCGGGTCCGTGGGATGGAGCGGGTGCCCGCCTCCGGTCCGCTGGTGGTCGTCGCCAATCATCAGAACTTCATGGACGGCGCCGTGCTGTTCGGGATGTTGCCCCGGCGGGTGTCCTTCCTGGTCAAGGCCGAGGCGGTGAAGGGTCCGCTGGGCTGGTTGCTGACCAACGTCGGGCAGTACCCGCTGGTGCGCAGCGTGCCCGACCGTGAGCCGTTGCTCAAGGCCCTGGCCCAGCTGAAGTCCGGCGGCGCGATCGGCATCTTCCCCGAGGGCACCCGCGGTGCCGGCGACGTCACGACCGTCTTCGCCGGCGCAGGCTGGCTGGCCGCACGGGCAGGAGCCATCGTCGTACCGGTGGCGCTGCGCGGCACGGCGCGGGCCGAACGCCGAAAGCGGCGGCGTTTCAAGCCCGAGGTGCACGTCCTCGTCGGGGATCCGTTCGAGGTTCCGCATGGCGGCGGCAAAACCGCGGTCAGCGCTGCCACCGAGAAGATCCGTGAGCAGCTCGCGGCGCTGGTCGCCAGCCTCGACGCCGACATCGCCTCTGGTGCATCAGTGAAGGCGGCGTGATGAGCGAGATCGACAGGGAAGAAGAGATTCTCCGCCTCAGCCTGGACGTGGATGCCGCGCCCGGTGACGGGACCTGGTCCGAGGACAGCGAACTCACCGGCTGGGAGGAGGAGGGTGAGTCGCTCGGCGAGGACGGCCCGACACTCCCGGTGCCCACCCTGGCCGTCGTCGGTAGACCCAACGTCGGCAAATCCACCCTGGTCAACCGAATCATCGGCCGGCGCGAGGCGGTGGTGCAGGACATCCCGGGCGTGACGCGCGATCGGGTGTCCTACGAGGCGTTGTGGCGCGGGCGGAAATTCACCGTGGTGGACACCGGCGGCTGGGAACCGGACGCCGACGGGCTGCAGGGCGCGGTGGCCGCACAGGCGCAGCGCGCAATGCTCACCACGGACGCCGTGCTGGTGGTAGTGGACGCCTCGGTGGGGGCGACGGCGACCGAAGAGGCGATGGCCCGGGTGCTGCGCCGTTCGCGCCGTCCGGTGATCCTGGCCGCGAACAAGGTCGACGACGAACGGGCGATGGCAGATGCCGCGGCGCTGTGGTCGCTGGGCCTGGGCGAGCCCTACCCGGTGTCGGCGCTGCACGGCCGCGGGTCGGGCGACCTGCTCGATGCGGTGCTCGATGCGCTGCCGGAGGCGCCGTCGGAGTTCGTCGGAGTACCCGGCGGTCCCCGCCGGGTCGCGCTGCTGGGCAAGCCGAACGTGGGCAAGTCCTCGCTGCTGAACAAGCTGGCCAACGACTCCCGATCGGTGGTCGACGAGGTGGCCGGCACCACGGTCGACCCGGTCGACTCGCTGGTGCAGCTGGGTGACCGGACGTGGCGGTTCGTCGACACGGCGGGTTTGCGTCGGCGGGTCAATCAGGCACGGGGAATGGAGTTCTACGCCTCGCTGCGCACCCAATCCGCCCTGGAGGCAGCGGAAGTCGCGATCGTGCTGATCGATTCGTCCGAGCCGCTGTCCGAGCAGGACCAGCGGGTGGTCTCGATGGTGATCGACTCCGGTCGCGCGTTGGTGATCGCGATGAACAAGGCCGACCTGGTCGACGCGGATCGCCGCGCGGAGGTGGAGCGCGAGCTGCACCACGATCTGGTCCGGGTCACCTGGGCGGAGCGGATCAACATCTCGGCCCGCACGGGGCGTGGCGTGCACCGGCTGGCGCCGGCGCTGGAAACCGCGCTGGATTCCTGGGACCGGCGGATCCCTACCGGCCGGCTGAACTCCTGGCTGGGTGAGCTGATCGCGGCCACCCCGCCGCCGGTTCGCGGTGGCAAGCAACCGCGGGTGCTGTTCGCCACTCAGGCCGCCAACCGACCCCCGACGTTCGTGCTGTTCACCACCGGGTTCCTGGAGGCCGGCTACCGGCGGTTCATCGAGCGGCGGCTGCGCGAGGACTTCGCGTTCGTCGGCTCGCCGGTACGGGTCAACGTCCGGGTGCGGGAGAAGCGCGGCGGACGCAAGACCTGATCACCGCAGCGGCAGGAGCCTGGCCGCGGCGTGATGGACGATTCAGGACTGCACCATGCACGTCCACAGAATGCAGGTCTACAGAATGCAGGCCGGGGTCGATTCAGTCGTGAGGCTTCAGGCCGGGACGGCGCCCGCCGCGTCCGTCTCCTGCTGGATCCGGTGATCCAGCCGTACCGCGGCGAGCCGGATAGCCATCTCGGGCAGCGCCTCGCGGCAGATGGATTCGTGCAGGTCCCGTACGGCCTCGTCGACGCACTGCACGATCGCCTCGCAGGGCACCCGCCCGGCGAACCCCGGACCCAACTCGTTGACGATCGCCGCCACGGTGTCCGCCGCGCCGACGCGTTCGGTCGCTACCGTGGCCCCGGTGCGCACCGTGACCGTGACCGGCGTCACGGCGAACACGGTGGCCGAGCGGCCGGCCGAGTCCGCAGTCGCGGCGAGCATGACCGTGGACAGTACTGGTGAAGTCATCGGGCACCCCATTGTGCACGCGTGGCGTTGTGCACGCGTGGCGATTTCTGGAGGTGACAACTCCAGGCAGCAGGAACAACGGCAGGTGGTTTGCTACCGGCGTTCTGGAACGCGGTCAACATTTCGCGTCCGGGTTGTCACCCACGCCAAACATGCATCGACCGCATGCACACAGCAAGGGCCAAAGGTCCCGTCGGCCGCGCCGTTCACGACGCCGGACCCGGCTTCCGTCCAGGTTCTGCGGGATCCTGAGGTGAAAGGCGTCGCTCCGGGAACGCCCGCCAACGGGAAGCCGGGTGCACCGTTGCGGCCCGCCGATCGTCGTGGGTCCGTCTCGCGGGCCCTCCCTTCCGGGCCGGCCTGACCGGCAGTTTCCGCTGGCCACGGGCCTTTCGGCCCTGGTTGGCGGTCGCGATCAGCGGGATGGTGGCGGTACGGGTGCGGACCTTGGGGTGAGAGGACCAGCCATGTCCACCAATGAAAACCGACGCGCCGGTATCGAAGCGCGCGCTGCCGTCGGAAAACCGGTTGCTCCGGTAAACAGGCACGAGGTGGCGCTGCAGCACTATCTGGCTGCGGCGGCGTACCACGAGCGAGTCGAGCCCGGCCGGCCGCCGATGGCGCCGGACAGCGGTGAAGGGGGCGGGGCTCCCACCGTCGACGTGCCGTCGAAGGCGACTGCGCGGCAGGGCAAGGGCGCACCCACCTCGGCCGCGCCGGACCCGATGGGCCGCCTGATCGCTCCTCGCAGAAGCGATCTCATCGTCGTCGGGGTCGACGAGTCGCCGGGATCCGCCCGTGCGGTGGATTGGGCGGCCGCCGAGGCCGCGCGCCGCCATGGTTCCTTGCGTCTGGTCAATGCCGTCGCGGATCTCACGCCGTTCGCGGCGGAGGGTGCCGTCTACGGGTTGGTCAACCTGGACGCGACGGAGATGGACGAGCAGGCCGCCATGGCAATGAGCCGGGCGACGTCGCTGCTCGACCGGGTGGCAGCGGACGTCCGGAGGACCCATCCGACGCTGGAGGTGACGACCCGGCTCGATCGTGACAATGCGGCGGCAGCGCTGCGGCAGGAATCCGAGGACGCGGGGATGACGGTCGTCGGATCGCGTGGCGCCGGTCGGCTCACCGGTGTGGTGCTCGGGTCGGTGGCACTGACCATCGCCTCGGACAACCCGGCCCCGGTCGCCGTCATCCATCGGCACGATCCGATCGACCCCACCGGTCCGGTGGTGGTGGGCGTGGATGCTTCGCCCGGCAGCGAAGGCGCGATCGCTCTCGCGATCGAAGAGGCCGCCCTGCGCAAGACCGGGCTGGTCGCGGTGCATTCCTGGAACGATTTCGTCATCGACCAGGAATTCCCGGAGCTGCCGCTGGTGGTCGACCTCGACGCGATCGAACAGGAAGAATATGCCCTGCTGTCCGAGCAATTGGCGGGGTGGCAGGACAAATACCCCGACGTGCAGATCCAGCACAATGTGGTTCGGCGCCGGCCGACACACGCCTTGTTGGACGCCAGCAAGCACGCCCAACTCGTTGTCGTCGGTTCAAGGGGCCGGGGCGGCTTCACCGGTCTGCTGCTCGGCTCGACCAGTCATGCCCTGGTCGCGCACGGCTTCTGCCCGGTGATCGTTGCGCGTCATTGAGTCTCGTCATCCACGCCAACCGGACGGGCAGTGCTCCGACCTGATCGGGGCGGGGCCTTCCGGCGTTGCCGTCGTCGGGGCGCGCGCTCCTCGTTGGATCGATTCCGGCTTCGTTGCAGGACCTTTGGCCCTTTCGAACCAGCCGGGAACGGCTGAGAGTGAGCAGCAGCAACGACTTCGGGGTGATGACCGGGCACGATCGGGAGTCGGAGGACGGGATCTGATGCACATCGAGCCATCGACGAGGTCCATGAAAACCCCGCGTCAGCGGACGGCGAAGGATTGGCGACCATCGGTGAGCGCCGAGCCGTGCACCGTCGCGCGCGACGTGATGAGAGCCGATCCGGACCGGGTGGACGCGAACGACTGCCTGCAAGAGGTGGTGCACCGCATGCGCAGCCTGATGGTGGCATCTCTCCCGGTGTGTGGTCCCCAGGGCGACCTGTTCGGCATGATCAGCTACCGGGACATCGGCTCGGGCAGCAGCATCAACGACGGTGCTCTGTCGAATGCCACCGCCGGCTCCCTGGCCGAAAAGGCGACGGTGACCATCGACGTGGACGACCCGGTCGACAAGGGCATGCTCCAGCTCATGGGAACCAAACAGGTGTGGGTGGTTCCGGTGCTGGAAGGAAAGCGCCTGGTCGGCGTCATCCACTACTCCGACCTCAAGCGCTACACCTGAACTCGCCGGTCGGTCGATTGAGCACGGCCGGCGCCTCGCCGGGCTCTTGCCGCCGGGTTCGTTGCCGTCGGGTTCGTTGCCGCCGCACCCAGCGCCGGTTTGATGGACTGCGAGCCGACTTATGTTGGCGCGCAGTCCCCTTCCCTGGGCGCCGAGTGAGTCCGCCCCGCGGGGTCGTGTGTGCCCAAGCCCTGGTGCTGGCGGTGATCAGACGAAAAGGGTTGTCTCCATCAGCGTCTCGCTGTGCCACGCGGACGAGCGGGGAAGCGGGCACCGACCGGCGGCACCGGGACCGCTCTGACGGTCGGGTAGGCGGGCTCGCTGTACTCGATCGGGCCGCCCGCCAAGGTCACTGCTCGACGTGCTCGTTGACCTGGGGCCGATGTCGTTGACGATGCCGGGAAATGGACGTCCGGCCGATCGCCCGATTGGTCGATTGATGGGGGCTTCCACAGATCGGTGGACGGACGGGGCCGGCCCGGTCGGTGGACTCGCGATGGGGAAGCGGCGGCGAATCACCGTCCAGAGCAGAGATGAAGCGTTCGCTCCGCGGAGGGGCCGGGATGCCGGTGGCTACTCCGGCAGCGGCCGCCCGGCGATAGGGAGCAGCCCTGCCGAGACGAGTTCGACGGTGCCCGTCACCGCGATCGCCTGGACCAGCAGCAGCGCGACGAGCACCAGCAACTGCACGGCTCCCGCCTGAACCGGGGAGGCCCCGGCCAACAGCACGCCGACGAAGGCGCCCGGCAGCGTCACCAGGCCGACGGTGCGGGTCTGATCGAGCCCGGGTACCAGGGCGAGGGCGGCCGGGCTGCGAGCGACCAGGGTGACCCCGTCTCGGCGCGACAACCCGATGGAGAGAGCCGCCTCGTAGGAGCCCCGCTGCATGGTCAGCTCGTCGGCCAGCCGCCGGCCGGCGAGGGAGGTCGCGGTCATCGCCCCGCCGATCAGGATCCCGGCGGTCGGCAGGATGGCGACGGGTTCGATCGGCATTGCGGTGCTGAGCAGGATCGCCGTCATCGTGGGCACAATCCCGGCCAGGATCGGT
>DASQFG010000067.1:0-2529 GCA_035633315.1 Nakamurella sp.
GGCACCCGGTTGTAGTTGCTGGACATGGCATAGCAGTACGCCCCGGTGGCGGCCACCGCCACCAGGTCGCCGACCGCGAGGTCGGCCGGCAGGTAGCAGTCGCGCACCACGATGTCCCCACTCTCGCAGTGCTTGCCCACCACCCGGCACAGCACCCCCGGCTGGTCGGACGACCGGGAGGCCAGCGCGATCGTGTACTCGGCGTCGTACAACGCCGTGCGGATGTTGTCGCTCATCCCGCCGTCGACCGAGACGTAGCGGCGGACCAGGCCACCGTCGAGCGCGACGTCCTTGATCGTGCCGACCTCGTACACCGTGACGCCGCTCGGTCCGGCGATGGCCCGGCCGGGTTCCACGACCACCGCTGGAGTCACCAGCCCGGCGATCTGGCACTCCCGGCTGACGATCTCGAGCAGCGACTTGGCCATCACGTCCGGAGCCGGCGGGTCGTCCGCGGGCGTGTAGGCGATGCCCAGCCCCCCGCCCAGGTCCAGGGTGACGATGCTGTCGGCGAGAGCCGGGTGTTCACGGACGATCTCGCGGAGCAGCCCGACCACCCGGTGCGCCGCCACCTCGAACCCGGACGGGTCGAAGATCTGCGAACCGATGTGCGAATGCAGACCGATCAGCCTGAGCCCCGGGCAGGCGGCCACCCGCCGGATCGCCTCCTCGGCTTCCCCGCCGGCCAGCGAGAACCCGAACTTCTGGTCCTCGTGGGCGGTCGCGATGAACTCGTGGGTGTGCGCCTCCACCCCAACCGTGACGCGCACCATCACCGGCACGGGGTCCGCGGCTGACCGCCCGAATTGCTCGACAAGTCCTGCCAGACGGCCGATCTCGTAGAAGGAATCGATGACGACGGCGCCGATCCGATGCTGCACCGCCATGCTCAGCTCATGGCTCGACTTGTTGGACCCGTGCAGGGCAATGCGTTCCGGCGGAAACCCGGCCCGCAGGGCCAGCTTCAGCTCCCCGGCGGTGCAGACGTCAAGGGCCAGCCCCTCGTCGTCCAGCCAGTGCACGATCTCGCTGCACAGGAACGCCTTTCCGGCGTAGTGCACCGCGCTCGCCCGCCCGAAGGCGGCGGCGAAATCCTGGCAGCGAGTGCGGAAGTCGGCCTCGTCGATCAGCATCAGCGGGGTGCCGAAGGCACTGGCCAGATCGCGGACGTCGACGCCGGCCAGGCTGATCGAGCCACCGGGGTCGCGGCGAGCGCCGCGCGCCCACACCCCGGGATCGAGCGCGTTGAGGTCGGCGGGCGCCGTGCCGGTGGGCCGATCGGTGTGCAGTTCACCCGAGCGGGGACCGGCCGGATGTACCCTCACATCCGCTCCGGTGCGTCGACACCCAGCACGGCAAGGCCGTTGGCCAGCACCTGCCGGGTGGCGGCGCACAGCCACAACCGGGCGACGTTCGCCGGACCGGTCTCCTCGTCCCCGCGCGGGAGCACGCGGACCGCGTCGTAGAACTTGTGATAGCCCGATGCCAGGTCCTCCAGGTACCGCGCCACCCGATGCGGTTCGCGCAGATCGGCTGCGGCACTGAGGATCCCGGGATACGCGGCCAGCAGGGCGATCAGCTCGGACTCCCGCTGGGTGTCCAGCAGCGCCGGATCGAAATCGTCGATCGAGCCGAGTTCGATGCCGAGGTCCGCGGCGTTGCGGGCCAGCGAGGCCAGCCGGGCATGCGCGTACTGGACGTAGAAGACCGGGTTGTCGTTGGTCTGCCGGGTCCACAGGTCCAGGTCCAGGTCCAGGGTGGTGTCCACCGAGTAGCGGATCAGCGCGTACCGGGCGGCGTCCACACCAAGGGCGTCGATCAGGTCGTCCAGGGTGATGACGGTGCCGGCCCGCTTGCTCATCCGCAGCGGTACGCCGTCCCTGACCAGATTGACCATCTGCCCGATCAGCACCTCGACCACGTCCGGGTCGTCGCCGAGCGCACCGGCCGCAGCCTTGAGCCGCGAGATGTAGCCGTGATGGTCGGCGCCCAGCATGTAGATGCAGAGGTCGAAGCCACGGGAGCGCTTGTCCAGGAAATACGCCAGGTCGCCGGCGATGTAGGCAGGCTCGCCGTCGGACTTGACGACTACCCGGTCCTTGTCGTCCCCATAGGCGGTGGACCCCAGCCACCAGGCGTTGTCCTTGAACGTCAGGTGTCCGGAATCCTTGAGCCGCTGGACCGTCCGGGTCACCGCGCCGCTTTCGTGCAGCGAGTTCTCGTGGAAGTAGACGTCGAAATCGGTCCGGAAGAGGTGCAACGTGGCCTTGATGTCGTCGAACATCAGCTCCGTACCCTCGTGCCGGAGGAGCTCCAAGGCTTCGTCGTCCGGCAGCGTGGACGCGTCCGGGTGCTCGGCCGTGATGCGGGCCGCGATCTCCCCGATGTAGTCGCCGGCGTATCCATCGTCCGGGGCGGGCAGGCCGCGCGCCGCGGCCAGCAACGACCTGGCGAACCGGTCGATCTGCGCGCCCGCGTCGTTGAAGTAGTACTCCCGGACGACGTCCGCGCCCTGGGTGCTCAGCACCC
>DASQFG010000068.1:0-3502 GCA_035633315.1 Nakamurella sp.
CCGTCGCGCAGCGGGCCGAGGAGGGCGAGCGGGATCCGGGCCGCCGGATCGATGGTGTCCGCGGGAGCCCGGTAGCCCGGAACCGGCGATCCGTACAGCAGCGCGTACTCATGGGGCTGCCGCCATGCCCAGGCCCGTACCGTTCTGCACATGGCCAGCCAGCGTCGGGTGACATCGGACGGGTCGACCCGCGCGTCAGCCGCCTCGATGGCGTCGCCGAGCGCGGTGTAGGCCTCGATGATCAACGCGGTCAGCAGGTCGTCGCGGCTGGGGAAGTACCGGTACAGCGCCGACGACGCCATTCCGAGCTCGCGGGCGATCGCCCGCAGCGACAGTCCGTCGGCGCCGTGCTCGGCGATCTGCTGGCGGGCCTCGGCGGTGATGGCCTGGGTGAGTTCGCGGCGGGCCACCGCGCGCGCCGACGTCGAGGCGTTCACCGGTCCCACCGTACCCGCAACCAAGAGCACCAGTGCGCAACGAGAGCACTGCTCTTGACTTCGAGGAGATCGCGGCGCATGCTCTGTAACGAGAGCAGTGCTCTCGACATGCGAACCGAAGGGATCGGACATGACAGATCTGCAGGGCGACCGCTACCTCGAGCCCGGCCGAACGACAACGGTGTTCAACTCGGTGGTGGCCTGGCTGGCCCGAGCCGGAGTCAGCATTCTCGGTAGCCGCGAACTGCGGGTCCGCGGCCGGCGCAGCGGGGAATGGCGGACCACGCCGGTCAACCTGCTGGTCGTTGATGGTCAGCGCTACCTGGTGGCCCCGCGCGGGCAGACCCAGTGGGTGCGCAACATCCGGGTGGCCGGCGGCGGAGAACTCCGCTTGGGACGTCGCATCGAGCCGTTCCGCGCCGTCGAACTGCCGGATGAGGATAAGCCGGTGATTCTCCGGCGGTATTTGAAGCGGTGGAAGTTCGAGGTCGGAGTCTTCTTCGACGGTGTCGACGCGAAGGCTTCGGACGCGCGACTGCTGGAGATCGCGCCCGGATATCCCGTCTTCCGGGTGGAGACCGCCTCCGCCTGACGGCGGTGGGGTCCGGTGCCGGTTCACACATGAGCAACGAAGACTGGCGATCCGGCTGATCAGCCCAGGTCAGCGCTCCTGACGGGACAGCTCTGCGGTGACCGGATCGACACCGTGAACCGCTGTCGCCGGCTGTGCGGGTAGGGGATGGTGGACGTGTGACGGTCGGTGAACGTGGCGGTGTCGATGCCGTGCGCGCCGACGGCGGCCTGGTGCACATCCGCCGGGTGGTGCCGACGGACCTGGACGACTTGCGCGAACTGCACCGGGGCGCGTCCGACCGGTCCTTCTACTTGCGCTTCTTCGGCCTGAATCGCGGTGCGACGGACGAGTACGTGCGACGGCTGGGGCGACCGCCGGGTCCCGCGCACCATTCGCTGACCGCCTGGATAGGCGGGCGGCTGGTCGGCGTCGCGACCTATGAGCGGCTGACCGACGATTCCGCGGAGTTGGCGTTGCTGGTCGCCGATGCCAGCCAGCATGTCGGGCTGGGCACGCTGCTGATCGAGCATCTGGCCGAGGACGCCCGCCGGGCCGGGATCGGCGAATTCATCGCGGATGTTCTGGTGCAGAACTATCTGGCGATGCATGTGGTGCGCGATACCGGGTTTCACACCGTTGTCCGATTCGACGGTGGCACCGCAGAGGTCACCATCGACCTGACGCCCGATGAGCGCGCGGTGGGCGCGATCGACGCCCGTGAGCGCTCCGCCGACCAGGCGAGTCTTCGTCCGCTGCTGGCCCCGGCCGTCGTGGCGGTGGTCGGCGCGAGCGAACGGCCGTCGGCGGTCGGCCATCAGATCCTGCGCAACATTCTCGCGGGCCGGTTTACCGGCCAGGTCTACCCGGTGAATCCGCGGTACGCAGCGGTGCTGGGCGTCCCCTGTGTCGCGTCGGCCGACCTGTTGCCGGTGACGCCGGACCTCGCCGTCGTCGCGGTACCGGTGCGCTTGGTCGCCGAGGTGGTGCGCGCCTGCGGCGCCCGGGGCGTTCGCGGCGTGGTGCTGGTCACCTCCGGATTCGGCGAGACCGGTCCGGCGGGCCGGATGTTGCAGGACGAGGTTGTCGGTATCGCCCGCGGCTACGGAATGCGACTGGTCGGCCCGAACTGCCTCGGCCTGCTCAATACCGATCCGGCCGTTCGGCTGAACGCGACGTTCGCGCCCTTGCCCCTGCAACCCGGTGGGCTGGGCCTGGTCTCCCAATCCGGAGCGCTCGGGATCGCCGTCGTGCAGGCCGCCAGCCGGTGGGGACCCGGTGTCTCGCAATTCGTTTCCGTCGGGAACAGGGCGGACGTGAGCAGCAACGATCTGTTGTTGGCGTGGGAGAACGACGAACGCACCCGGGTCATTGCGATGTACCTGGAGTCCTTCGGCAACCCGCGGAAGTTCGCCAGGATCGCCCGCCGCGTCTCCCGGCGGAAACCGATCATCGCGATCAAGGCCGGTCGCTCGACGGCCGGGCAACGGGCCGGGCTCTCGCACACCGCCGCCGCGGCGGCGTCCGACGACGTGATTGACGCGCTCTTCGTCCAGGCCGGCGTCGTGCGGGTGGACACGATGGAGCAGATGCTCAGCGCCGCCAGGGTGTTGTGTGATCAACCTTTGCCGCTCGGGAATCGCGTCGCCGTGATCGGAAACTCGGGCGGCCCGAACATTCTCGCTGCCGACACCGCGGAGAGTGTTGGGCTGGAGGTTGTCTCGCTGGAGCCGTCGACGGAGCAAGGAGTGCGGGCGCTGGTGCCGGCGGCGCCGTCCGCCAGGAATCCGGTCGATCTCGGGGCCACCGCGATTCCCAGCCAGATCCGTGATGCGGTGCAGCTCTTGCTGGACGCCGCCGAGGTGGACGCCGTGCTGGCGGTGCTCACCGACACCACCCAGGCCGATCCCGACGACGTGTTGGAATTGATCGCCGACGCGGCGAGTGTCGCCGCCAAGCCGGTCGTCGCGGTCCGGGTGGGCGGCGCATCATCCTCGATCCGGCGGACCGGGTCGAGCCGCGCGTTGCCGGTCTTCACCTTTCCCGAACCGGCCGCCGTCGCGCTGGCGACCGCTGCCAACTACGCGCGGATCGCCGCGGCTCCAACGGCGCCGGTCTCCCGCCCGGCAGGCATCGACGTGTCAGCGGCCGCCGAGGTCATCGACCGGGCGCTGACCTCCGGACAGGAATGGCTGGCAGCAGAGGATGTTGCGCGGGTGCTGGCCGCCCACGGCATTCCGGTGTGCGCCCAGCGGGTGGTGACCGACGTCGACGAGGCCTCGCTGGCGGGCGCCGAACTCGGCTATCCGCTGGCGGTCAAACTCGCCTCCGGCGGCCGGCACAGGACCCGGATCGGTGGCGTCAGGGTGGGTGTCAGCGACGAGGCGGCGCTGCGTGCCGCATTCGGAGAAGTATCTGCGGTCGCAGCCGTTGACGCGCTCGATGACCGTTCCACCGCAGTGCTGGTGCAACCGATGGCGCCGCCCGGCATCGA
>DASQFG010000069.1:0-3081 GCA_035633315.1 Nakamurella sp.
CACCAGCAGCAGGAACGCGTGCATCGCCGACCCCGACGAGTCGTACTGCTGGACGCCGTCGGTGTAGCCGAACAACCCGGCGCCCATTGCCATCCCGCCGGGCCGCCAGTTGCCGAAGATCATCGCGGCCAGCCCGATGAATCCGCGCCCACCCGTTTGCCCGTCCTGGTATTTCAGGCCGACCACCAGGAACGCACCGGCAAGCCCGGCCAGTGCCCCGGAGATCATCACCGCGATGTACTTGTACCAGTAGACGTTGACGCCCAACGATTCCGCCGCATAGGGCGCCTCGCCGACGGACCGCAGCCGCAGACCGAGCCTGGTCCGCCAGAGCAGCCAGCCGGACAGCGCGATCAACACCGCGGCCAGCACCGAGAGCAGCGACAGGTTGGTGCAGAACCCCCGGATGATGCCGGCCAGGTCGGACACGAAGAACCAGCCCTTGGCCTCGATCTCGCCCAGCCAGTCGGACAGCCACGGCAGGGTGATCCGCCCGACGTCCGGCACCGGCGGGGATTGCCGCTGACCGCCGCCGGGTGCGTCGGTGAACACCAGCCGGGACAGATAGAGCGCCAGACCTGGTGCCAGGATGTTGATGGCGACGCCGGAGACGATGTGGTCGACCCCGACGGTGATGGTCACCAAGCCGTGCAGCAGGCCACCGAGCAGGCCACAGACGAGGCCGAAGAACACCCCTGCCCACGGCCCCCATTGGTAGCCCGCGTACCCGGCGCCGAAGGTGCCGAGCACCATCATGCCCTCGATGCCGATGTTGACCACCCCGGCGCGCTCCGACCACAGGCCCGACAATCCGGCCAGCGCAATGGGAACCGCCGCGGTGATGGCCGCCTGGATGGCGCCGGAGGAATCCAGGTTGTTCGCGCCGGTCACGATCCGGACCAGCGAGACCACCGCGATCCCGGCGGCGACGACGCCGAGCCAGGCGGCCGGGGTCAGCTTGCGCGGCGCCCGGTACGCCTGCGGCGCGGTGGCGACGTCGGAGTCGATGCCGCTCATGCCGCCACCGCCTCGGGCGTCGGCACCGCGAGGGCTCTGGCCACGTCCCTGGCCTCGAGCACCAATCGGTAGCGCCGGACGAACTCGTAGGCCACCACGACGGACAGCACGATCACGCCCTGCATGATCGTCACCAGCTCGCGCGCGACCCCGACACCCTGCAGCGCGTTCGCCGAGGAGTCCAACGCCGCCCACAGCAGCGCGGAGAAGACCATGCCCACCGGGTGGTTCCGGCCGAGCAGGGCGACGGCGATCCCGGTGAACCCGATCCCGGTCGGGAAGTTCAGCGAGTAGGACGCCGACGAGCCGTTCAGCAGCTCGGGCATGCCGATCAATCCGGCCACCGCCCCGGACAACAGCATCGCCGAGACGATCATCCTGTTGACCGAGATGCCGCTGGCCACCGCCGCCGACTCCGAGAGCCCGGTGGCCTTGATGGAGAAGCCGAACACGGTGCGCGACAACACCAGTGCGTAGACGACCCCGACGATCACGGCCAGGATGCCCAGCGTGTAGAGCGGGGTGGTGGAGCCCGCGAAGGTGATCACCGGGAGTTGCCCGCCGTCGGTGATCTTGGGGGTGCTGATGTTGTTGCCCTCGAGCACGGCCAGCATCTGCGGCGTCAGCAGGTACGCCACGATGAAGGTCGCGATCGAGTTCAGCATGATGGTGCTGATCACCTCGCTGACCCCGCGGGTGACCTTGAGCAGCGCGGCGATACCGGCCCAGAACGCGCCGACCGCCATCGCCACGATGAGGGTGATCGCGATCCGCAAGGGCCCGGGCAGCGAGCTCATGAAGGACGCCCCGGCCACCGCCGCCGACAACATCGCGGCCAGCCGGTACTGCCCGTCGACGCCGATGTTGAACAGGTTCATCTTGAAGCCGATGGCCACGGCCACCGCGGCCAGGTAGTACACCGCGGTCTGGTTGATCGTGCCGAGAATGACCCTGGTCCGGCCGAAGGCGGAGGCCATGGCACCGAAGGCGTCGAAGGGATTGCTGCCGGTCAGCAGCAGCAGCACCGAGGTGATGAGGAAGGCCACCAGCAACGCGCCCACCGGAGCGGCCGCGCTGAGCAGGATTCTGCGCGTCCGGGAGCCGGTCATCAGGCCACCTCTCCGACATGGTCGTCATCGGCACCGGTCATCGCCGCACCGAGCTGTTCGGTGGTGACCGTCCGCGGATCGTAGGTGCCGGTGAGCCGGCCACGCAGGATCACCGTCAGCCGATCGGACATGCCGATGAGCTCCTCGAGGTCGGCCGAGATCAGCAGCACCGCAAGACCGGCCGCCCTTGCGGTGCGCAACTGATCCCAGATCGCCGCCTGCGCACCGACATCGACGCCGCGGGTGGGGTGCGAGGCGATCAGCAGCACCGGGTTCTCGCTCATTTCCCGGCCCACGATCAGCTTCTGCTGATTCCCCCCGGACAACGAGGCCGCGGTGACGTCGATGCTGGGGGTCCGGACGTCGAATTCCTCGACGATCCGCCGGGTGTCGGCCTTCGCCGCCGACCGGTCCAGCAGGAACCCGCGGGACGACGGCCGCCTCGTCTGGTGACCGAGAATCCGGTTCTCCCAGAGCGAGCCCTCCAGGATCAGCCCCTGCCGCTGCCGATCCTCCGGGATGAAGCCGACCCCGGCCTCCCGCCGGCTCGCTGTGGAGAAGCGGCCGATGTCCTTGCCCGCCAGCTCGATGGTGCCGCCGGCCAGCGGTCGGATGCCCATGATGGTGTCGACGAGCTCGGCCTGGCCGTTCCCCTCCACCCCGGCGATGCCCAGCACCTCACCGGCGTGGATTGTCATGTCGATGTCGGACAACACATCTCGCCCACCGATCACCCCGCCGGCGACCTTGACCCCGGCCAGCTGCAGCACCACCCGATCGGTGACCGTCGACTCGCGCAGTTCCGGCACCGGCAGCGCGGAACCGACCATCATCTCGGCGAGCTGACGGTTGGTCACCGTCCTGGGATCGGCGGTGCCCACGGTGGTACCGCGGCGGATGACGGTGATCTCGTCGGCGATGTGCCTGACCTCGTCCAGCTTGTGTGAGATGAAGA
>DASQFG010000070.1:0-2703 GCA_035633315.1 Nakamurella sp.
ACCCAGCCGTTCGGTATCGACCTGGACCGGATGATCTACCCGGCGCGCAAGCGGATCGAGCACGAGACCGCGGCCCGGCTGGGTGAGGAGCGCGGCGTCTACCTCGCCTCGCTGTCCAGCCGCACCATCGTCTATAAGGGCATGCTGACCACCGCCCAGCTGCCGGCGTTCTTCGCCGACCTGACCGACGAGCGCACCGAGAGCGCGGTGGCGATCGTGCACTCGCGGTTCTCCACCAACACCTTCCCGGCCTGGCCGCTGGCCCACCCGTTCCGGTTCATCGCGCACAACGGCGAGATCAACACCGTCCGCGGCAACCGGAACCGGATGCGCGCCCGGGAGTCGCTGCTGTCCTCCGAGCTGATCCCCGGCGACCTGGCCAGGGCGTTCCCGATCTGCACCCCGGGTGCCTCGGACTCCGCGTCGTTCGACGAGGTGCTGGAGCTGCTGCACCTGGGCGGCCGGACGCTGCCGCACGCGGTGATGATGATGATCCCGGAGGCGTGGGAGAACAACGCCACCATGGACCCGCAGATCCGCGGTTTCGCCGAGTTCCACGCCTCGCTCATCGAGCCGTGGGACGGCCCTGCCTGCGTGACGTTCACCGACGGCACCGTGCTCGGCGCCGTGCTGGACCGCAACGGCCTGCGCCCGGGCCGGTGGTGGCTGACCACCGACGACACCGTGGTGCTCGCCTCGGAGGCCGGGGTGCTGCCGATCCCGCCGGAAAAGGTCGTGGAGCGCGGCCGGCTGCAGCCGGGCCGGATGTTCCTGGTCGACACCGACCAGGGCCGGATCCTCAACGACGCCGCGGTCAAGGGCGCGCTGGCCGCCGAGCAGCCCTACCGCGAGTGGGTGCACGCCGGCCTGATGCGGCTGACCGACCTGCCGGCCAGGGATCACGTCACCGTCTCGCATCGCAGCGTGCTGCAGCGGCAGAAGATCTTCGGCTACACCGAGGAGGAGCTGCGGATCCTTCTCACCCCGATGGCCGCCAAGGGTGCCGAGGGCAACGGGTCGATGGGCAGCGACACCCCGGAGGCGGTGCTCTCGGAGCGCCCCCGGCTGATCTTCGACTACTTCTCCCAGCTGTTCGCGCAGGTCACCAACCCGCCGCTGGACGCGATCCGGGAGGCCGTCGTCACCTCGCTGTCCTCCGTCATCGGGCCGGAGCAGAACCTGCTGGAACCCGGACCGCGGTCCTGCCGGCAGATCGTGCTGCCCTTCCCGGTGCTGGACAACGACGACCTGGCCAAGCTGATGGGGATGAACGCCGACGGCAACCTGCCCGGGTTCGCCTCGGCCACCATCTCCGGGCTGTACGACGTGGCCGGCGGCGCCGAAGCGCTCGCTGCGGCCATCGAACGATGTCGCGCCGAGTGCGACGAGGCGATCGAGAACGGCGCCAGGGTGATCATGCTGTCCGACCGGCACTCCACGGCCGACCGGGCGCCGATTCCCTCGTTGCTGCTCACCTCCGCGGTGCACCAGCACCTGGTCCGGCAGAAGTCGCGGACCAAGGTCGCGCTGGTCGTCGAATCCGGTGACGCCCGCGAGGTCCACCACGTCGCGCTGCTGCTCGGGTACGGAGCCGGCGCCGTCAACCCGTACCTGGTGCTGGAGAGTGCAGAGGACCTGTCGCGGCACGGCCTGATCGGTGACGTCAGCCCGCAGAAGGCGATCAAGAACACGGTGTACGCGCTGGGCAAGGGCGTGCTCAAGGTGATGAGCAAGATGGGCATCTCCACCGTCGGCTCCTACCGCGCCGCGCAGGTCTTCGCGGTGTTCGGCATCGACCAGCCGGTGCTCGACGAGTACTTCACCGGCAGCACCACCCGCACCGGCGGCAGCGGGCTGGAGACCATCGCCTCGGACGTGGCCATCCGGCACGCGCTGGCCTTCGTGCCCAACCCGCGGGCCCTGGAGCATCGCGGCCTGGAGATCGGCGGCCAGTACCAGTGGCGCCGCGAGGGTGAGATCCACCTGTTCAATCCGGAGACCGTCTACCTGCTGCAGCACGCCACCCGCAGCAAGCAGCAGACCGTGTTCCGCCGGTACACCGAGGCCGTCGACGAGCTGTCCCGCAAGGGCGGCACGCTGCGGGGGTTGTTCGAGCTCCGCACTGATCAAGGCGCGAACGTTCCGTTGAACGAGGTCGAGCCGGCCACCGAGATCGTCAAGCGGTTCGTCACCGGGGCGATGTCGTATGGCTCCATCTCCGTCGAGGCGCACACCACGCTGGCCATCGCGATGAACCGGCTGGGCGGCAAGTCCAATACCGGCGAGGGTGGTGAAGATGTAGACAGGCTGCTCGACCCGGCGCGCCGGTCCGCGATCAAGCAGGTCGCCTCCGGCCGGTTCGGGGTGACCAGTGCGTTCCTGGTGAACTCCAGGGAGATCCAGATCAAGATGGCGCAGGGTGCCAAGCCCGGCGAGGGCGGCCAGCTGCCGGGCAACAAGGTCTACCCGTGGATCGCCCAGACCCGGCACGCCACCGCGGGTGTCGGGCTGATCTCGCCTCCGCCGCACCACGACATCTACTCGATCGAGGACCTCAAGCAGCTCATCCACGATCTGCGGAACGCCAACCCGGCCGCCGACGTGTCGGTCAAGCTGGTGTCCACACCTGGTGTCGGGACCGTCGCGGCCGGCGTCACCAAGGCGCACGCCGACAAGGTGATCGTCGCCGGGCACGACGGCGGC
>DASQFG010000071.1:0-3709 GCA_035633315.1 Nakamurella sp.
GGCGGTGTCAGCGGGCTCACCGCGTTCGGACCGGGCTGGACGGTGCGGCAGCCGATCAGCGGATTGTTGCCCCGCACGCCGATGCTGTACGCGCACACCCTGTTGCTGCCGGCACGCAACGGAACGGTCGCGGAGAACCCGTGCCGGCCGGTGATGCCGTAGGCCGCGTTCACGTCGTCCCGGGGAAGCTCGGCGCGCACGGCGTACAGGGCGTCACCGACGTAGACATGCACCGGGATGGACGTCGCGGACGCGATCGGGTCGAACGACCAGCCGTACAGCTGTGCCTGGTTGCCGACCACGGTGACCACGTCGAGCGACCCCACCGGCGGATCGTCGGTCACCAGGACGGCCCTACAGCCCAGCAGCGGGTTGTTGTTCGGCGGGTTGACGTTGATCGCGTACACACACACGGAATTCGTCCCGGAACCCGAGTTCGGCACCGTCGCGTGGAACCCCTGCGCGGGGCCCGCCCAGGGGAGGGCGGACTGCACGTCGGGGCGGGAGTCGCCGGTCATGATGCCCGGCGTTCCGTTGGTGCCGGCCGGCCCGCTCACGTACACGTGCACCTGCTCGCGGGCACCGGGCGCCCCCGGGTCCGCGGCCCAACCGACCAGCGCGATGCGGCCGTCGGCGGCCATCGACGCCCCGTCCAGATAACCGGTCGGTCCCGGCACGTCGACGTCCTGGCAGCCGATCGTCGGGTTGCCGGTGCCGCGGCCGACGTTGATGCCGTAGGCACAGATGGTGTGCTTGCCGGGCCCTGTCCAGGGCAGGGTGGCGGAGAAGCCGAACTGCCCGAGCACGTTGTGGGCCCGATCGACGTCGTCCCTCCGCTGGTTGGCCACGCCGATCGGGTAGCCGGCGGTCCCGAAGGGGCCGTAGTCGTAGTAATGCAGGCTGGTGATTCCGTTCACCGCGTCCGGGTCCAACGCCCAGCCGGCCAGCCGGATGCTGTCGCCCTGGACGGCGGCGATGTCCAGGCTGCCGATCGGATTGCGACCGGCCTCGCCGAGCGCCGGATCACTCGGAATGCTGGTGCAGGTCAGCGCGCCGGTGCCGCCGCCGCGGTGCCAGGGCAGGGCCACGGCGGGGGCGTCCTGGTTGTTGTCGACCAGCCGGGTCGCGGACGGCTCCCATTGCGCATAGCGGTCGCCGAACGTGCTGCCCTGCACCGCTTCTGCGGCGTCGGAAAGCGTCATGTCCTGCCACCCCGGCACATTCAGCAGGCCCGTGTTGGTCGATGCGCTGATCGAGCCGCCGAAGAAGGCCATTGCCTCCCAACGGGGATCGAGCAGGCGCTGCACCACACCCTCCGGATCGGTCACCCCGGTGCTGCTGCCGTAGTTACCCCAGCCATAGGCGGGGCGTTGCTGATAAAGACCGATCGAGTCCGTGTCGTGCGCGCCGTCCAACGACCCGAATTTGTCGTGCGGGTATTTCAGCGACAATCGCGTGACGCTCAGCCAGTACGCCCTCCCCGGGGACGGCCAATTCACCTGCGGGGTGCTGCCGTCGTTGGCCAGATTGCGTAGCGTCGTCTCCTGGTACATCACCATGACGGCGATGATCTGTCCCTGCCGGGAAACATTCATCGTCTTGGCCACGCCGATGGTCCAGCGCACCGCCGCAGCGCCTGACGCGGTTTGCGGAACCGCGGCTCCACTCTCGCTGGGCACCGTGCAGTTCGCGGCCGCTGCCGCCACCGCGGAGGCGGACGACCAGCCCGCCGCCGATGCCGCGCCGGACAGGAGCGGCAGCAGCGCGCACAGCAGCAGGACGCCGAGGATTGCCAGAGCGCGGGTGATCTTCATGGCACTCCCCTGTTACAGCGCTCCGTCACCGCGCGGTCACTTCAGGTAACAGGGGAAGACAATCACGATGAGATGAGTGCCGCGGGACGTCCGACGAGAATTGCGCACGCTGGGTCAGAATTCGGCGCTATCGACCTGACAGTCGTCCACCCAACGATGGGGTCGGCACTGTCGGTCACCATGGCGATCGGTCAACGCTGTCCGAAATCTACCCAAAAGAGTGGATCAAGAGAATATGGTCAGTCGCTGACGCTCCAGCCGAACAGCCGGGCGAGCGCGACGAGCATCACCACGAAACCCGCCACGCTGACAGCGACGCCGATCGCCATGACGGCCTGCGTGGTGATGGCGCCGACCAGCAGCAGTACGAGGCCGAGCAGGAACCCGAAGCCGCCCGAGAACAGCCGACGGTGCCGGACCTGATCGAGGTTCACGCTGGCGGCGAACTTCGGGTCGTCGTCGAGCAGTGCTCGCTCAATCTCCTCGAGGGTGCGCTGCTCGTCCTTGGACAGCGCCATGGCGGTTCCTTCTTTCGTTCTGACTTTCGTTCTGGATCGTCCCCCAACACCTCAAACGGTAGCCGGGCGAGCGCTCCGACCCGAAGGGGCGAAAGTCCCCAGTGCCGATAGGCGAATGCCAGGGAACGGGGTGGCAGCGGGGTGGCACAGTGGATTGGCGAGCCCACGACTGGCGCGGAGTACGCCGCGCTGAGCGAGCGGGATCGCGGGTCCGGCGGCCTGCCGGGCTGGGGGGACCGTCACCGTCGCTCAGCGCGACCCGGCGGTCAGCCGCGTGCGGCTCGGTACCGCCTGATCAGCTCGTTGGTCGAACTGTCGTGGCCGAGTTCCGGCTCGGTCTCCGCCTGCAGCTCGGGTGCCACCCGCTGCGCGAGCTGCTTGCCCAGCTCCACGCCCCACTGGTCGAACGCGCCGATGGACCACACCGCGGCCTGGGTGAACACGCTGTGCTCATACAACGCCACCAGCTGACCCAGCACGTACGGCGTGAGTTTGTCCACCAGGAACGTGGACGATGGGTGGTTGCCCTCGAACACCTTGAACGGCACCAGTTCTTCGGCTGTCCCTTCTGAACGGACCTGATCGGCGGTCTTGCCGAACGCCAGCGCCTCGCCCTGCGCGAACACGTTCGAGGTGAGGAAATCGTGGTGCTCTCCCAGCGGGTTCAGCGAGTGCAGGAATGCGATGAAATCCACCGGAATCGTCAGGGTGCCCTGATGGATCAGCTGGTAGAACGAGTGCTGGCCGTTGGTGCCCGGCTCACCCCAGTACACCGGTGAGGTGTCGTATTCGACCCGGCGGCCGTCGAGTGAGACGGATTTCCCGTTGGATTCCATGGTCAATTGCTGCAGGTAGGCCGGGAACCGGTTCAGGTACTGGTCGTAGGGCAGCACCGCCTGGGTCTGCGCGCCGAAGAACCCCACGTACCAGAACGTCAGCAAACCCATGAGCACCGGCAGGTTCTCGCCGAGCGGGGCGGTGCGGAAATGCTCGTCGATGGCATGCGATCCGGCGAGCAGCTGCTCGAAATTGTCCGGCCCGATCGCGATCATCGTGGACAGCCCGATCGCGGATTCCATCGAATACCGGCCACCGACCCAGTTCCAGAATCCGAACATGTTCGCGGTGTCGATGCCGAATGCTGATACTGCCGCCGCATTCGTCGACACCGCGACGAAATGCTTGGCCACCGCCGCCTCGTCGCCGAGGGCGTCCAGCGCCCAGGACCGCGCGGACCCCGCGTTGGTCATCGTTTCCAACGTGGTGAACGTCTTCGACGAGATGATGAACAGCGTTTCCGCCGGGTCCAGGTCGTGGGTCTTCTCGGCGAAATCGGTGCCGTCCACGTTCGAGACGAACCGGAATGTGAGGTCGCGC
>DASQFG010000072.1:0-1774 GCA_035633315.1 Nakamurella sp.
ATCGCGTTCGCCCAGATCGTCATCGACTGCCAGGATCCGGCCGCCCTGGCCGGCTTCTGGTCCGGGGTGCTGGGCGTGCGGGTCGACCCAGGCGCGAGCCCGTACTTCGCGACCGTGGGCCGGTCGGGGGATCAGCGACTCCGGCCGGCCTGGATGTTCATCAAGGTGCCCGAGCCCCGCGTCGGGAAGAACCGCGTGCACGCCGATCTCGTCGCCGCGGACTGGGCGGCCGAGGTGGACCGGGTGGTTGGCCTGGGCGCCACCAGGGTCGCCGAGTTCGACGAATACGGCATCCGTTGGGTGACGCTGACCGACCCGGAGGGCAACGTCTTCGACATCGGCGCCGGAGAGGGGTGAGCCGTCGCCAGGTCGACGGCGCGACCGGGGCGGGACTGGGCCGGGCACCGGGCCGGTAGGGTTTCGGCGGGGCGGTAGCTCAGCCGGTCAGAGCAGCGGACTCATAATCCGTCAGGTCGTGGGTTCGAACCCCACCCGCCCCACCATGACCCACACCGCGATCGACCCCCTGCGAGCGGTCGGCCGAATGCACCAGCCGTGCATCGTGATTCGTCACCGGCACCAGGTAGAAGCCGGCCGCGGTGGCGTCCGGCTGACGAGCCTTGGCGAGCAGCGTCCCGCGGTTCAACGCTGCGCGAATGCGTGCGGTTAGATCCCCAAGACGTCGTTGCTGGGTTCCAGGTACCCGTCGAGCGACCCGGTCCGGCCGGGGGACAGGGCGGCCAGGTTCGGGCTGAGCACGCGCAGGTCCCTCCCGCCGCGCGTGACGATCAGATCCCGCCAGCCGGCGCGGTCAGCGTTCGCCTGTGCCCGCAGACTCACAGAGACCTTCGCCAGACCGTTCGGGACGAAGCCGGAGACATGCTGGCGGCCGGCCGTCGTGTGCCGTCGTGTACCGCGTCAGGCTCATCGCGAGCGACACGAAATCCACGAAACTGATATTCGCGTACACGCCGTTGCCGTCCAGGGTCAATTGGCAGAAAGCGAACTCGACGTCGGCGTTCGCATCCGCCGGCTTGGTCACCGACGGCATCACGATGCCTCCGCCGGGATTGACGAAAGACTGAAAGACTCCCAGAGCACGAGCACGACCGACGGAGAAATAGACCCGGCCACTGTCCATGGCCGGGATGGTCAGCCACTTCCGGGTACCGGCGGCGCCCAGGCGGATTCCGGTGGTGGCGGCAAGCGGCGTCATCATCGACGTGAGAGCCGGGATGCACCCGGGTTCTTGGCGTCGGCAGCCAGGAAGGACCACCTGCCCGATGCTCGGTCCAGACCGGTGACGTGGGCAAAGACCTGTTGGCCCGGCCGACGATTGACCAGGTCGACGAGCCAAAGTTATTGCCGGGGAGACTGTTTGCGCGGCCAACGGGAAGGCGGATAACACGGGTGCGGCAGCCGCGATTGCTGTGCCTGTCATGGAGGTTCGGCGGGATGACATTCGCGGCTCCGAATCGGTGGTCCCATGCCCAATCCGTCGGAGGCCAGGCGCAATGGATCTGACGTGCTGCATCTGGCGGGAGCGTCGGCGCCCCTGGCCGTCCTCACACTGCGTCGAGTGCTGCGGCTGTGTGCGGCGCGCGCCGGAGAAAAGCCGCTCGCCTCGGTCGCCACGCCCCTGAGATGATCATCGAGACGACCCCGCGTATTGAACCCGGCGCTACTCAGACTCAGGACTGACAGATAAGCTACGCCCGTTCCGGGACTTCGCCCGGAACGGGTGGCCCCTTCGGGGCAGCTCTGGTCACGGTGG
>DASQFG010000073.1:0-2353 GCA_035633315.1 Nakamurella sp.
GTCGATGGCCAGCGCGGGCACCAGCAGGGTGCGCACGATGAAGGTGTCCAGCAGCACGCCGAACGCCACGATGAAGGCGATCTGTGCCAGGAACAGGATCGGGATGACGGCCAGCGCCGCGAAGGTCGCGGCCAGCACCAGGCCGGCGCTGGTGATCACCCCGCCGGTCACCCGCAACCCGCGCATCACCCCGTCGTGTGGGCCGTAGAACGCAACCTCCTCCCTGGCCCGGGTCATCAGGAAGATCGAGTAGTCGATCCCCAAAGCGACCAGGAAGACGAACGCGAACAACGGCACGGCAGGATCGGCGCCCGGGAAATCGAAGACGTGGTTGAACATCAGCGCCGAGACGCCGAGGGCGGCACCGAACGACAGCACGGTGGCAATGGTCAGCAACAGCGCCGCGATCAGCGAGCGGAGCAGCAGGATCAGTACCAGCAGCACGGCCAGCAACACCGCGGGGATGATCACCTTGAGGTCGCGCGCAGAGGTGTCGACGGTGTCGATCTGGATGGCGGTGTTTCCACCGACCAGGATCTGGTCGCCGTACTCGGGGATGGCGTGCACCGCGTCACGCACCGACCGCACGGTGTTCTCCGCCTCCTCCGAGTCCGCGGTCGCGGTCAGCGTGGCCTGGACCTGGACCAGTCCGTTGACCACCTTCGGCGGCGCACCGGGCGACGGCGGGCCGCCGGCGGTGTCGGTGACCAGGGTCGGCTGGCCCGAGATGCCCTCGACACCGGCGACGGTGGACACCACCTGATCGGCGGCGGCCTCCGGCGCGATGATGACGACCGGGTTGCCGGAGCCACCCGGGAAGTGGTCGCTGAGCGCCTGCGTGCCGGCGATCGAGTCCACATCGGTGAGGAAGACGTCGGTCTGCGCGGTGCCGGAGGCCTTCAACGTCGGCACGAACAGGCAGGCGATGGCCAGGCCCGCGGCGGTGATCAGCCAGATGCGCCGCGGATGGCGGGCAACGGTGACGGACACCCGCGCCCAGATCCCGCCCTTCTTTCCCGTCCGGACGTCCAGGTCGTCGTGCGGACCGGCGGCCTCGTGCTGCGGCGTGTGATCCTGCGTCCCGTGCTCGGCACGCGGAGCACCCTCGGCCTCGTGCTTGCCGGGCGAGGCCACGTGCCGCAGCTGATGGGACACCGGGCGCGGGATCCGCGGCCAGAACAGCCACCGCCCGGCCATCAGCAGGGCCGGCAGCAGGGTCAGCGCGGCCACGAACGCCGAGGCGATGCCGATCGCGCCCACCGGCCCGAGTCCCCGGTTGGAGTTCAGGTCGGACAGCAGCAGGCAGAGCAGGCTGATGATCACCGTGCCGGCGCTCGCCGCGATCGGTTCGACGCACGCCCGCCAGGCCCGCGCCATCGCCGTGTACTTGGACTCGACGTTGGTCAGCTCCTCCCGGTAGCGGGACACCAGCAGCAGCGCGTAGTCCGTGGCGGCGCCGACCACCAGGATGAACAGGATGCCCTGGCTCTGACCGTTCAACGGGATGACGTCGTTCTTGGCCAGCACGTAGACCAGGCCACCGGCCATCGCCAGCGCGCTGATCGAGGTGAACAGCACCACGAACGGCAGGACCAGCGCCCGGTAGACCAGGATCAGGATGACCAGCACGGCGGACAGCGCCACCAGCAGCAGCAATCCGTCGATGCCGGCGAAGGCGGCGCCGAGGTCGGCGATGAGGCCGGCCGGGCCGGCGATGTACACCTGCGCGCCGCCGGCGTCGGCCTCGGCGGCCGCGCGGATGCCGTCCACCACGTCACCGAGCGGGTTCTTGCCCTCGGAATCGACGGTCGTCACCTTGTCCGCGGACAGCGGGACCACGACCAGCGCGGCCTGCCCGTCCTGCGACGGGACCAGCGGGATCGGCACCGGTTGACCCGGCGCCGGGCCGGCCACCAGGTAGTCGCCGATGGTGCCCAGCTCCGGCTTGTCCGGGTTGGCCGGCTGCGCGGCCAGGGTCTGGGTGAAAGCGTTCCAGGACGCCAACTGGTCGGGGCCGGCCGCGCCGCCGTCGGTCTCGAAGATGACGAAGGCGGGCAACGCACCGGAATCCTCGAAGGTCGCTGCGGCATCGGCTGCCTGCACCGATTCGGCCGCGCCCGGCAGGAACGACTCCTGGTCGTTGGACTGCACGGTGGACAACGACCCGATAGCCGGGCCGCCGAGGCCGGCGATGGCCAGCCAGGCAACCACCACGGCGATCAGCCCGACGGCCCGCAGCACCGCCTTGCGCCGCGACGGCGGAGGCGGCGACGCCTGCGGTGGCGGCGACTCGACGATTTCGTCCGACCCGAGAGGCATGACGGGCCACATCCGTTCTGTGATGAGAGGGCGT
>DASQFG010000074.1:0-3919 GCA_035633315.1 Nakamurella sp.
GATGCTGGTCCAACGGCCTGTCCTGTTCGAGGATGCTGTACAGCGTCTCCCCGTGGGTCAGGTCGACCCCTGGCATCAAGCCGCCCTTGCCTTCCAGCAGAGGCAGTTCGAACCTCGATTCGCGCGTCGATGTCGGTTCGGCCAGGAACCGTTCCAGTGCTGCTTCGATCATCGCGGTCACGGTGCGGGTCTCTGCCGCCGCTCTGAGCGTGACACGCCGACAAAGTTCCTCATCGAGATGAACAGTGACCCTCATGATTTCACCGCACCTTTCGCGAGATCCTAGCGCCGACAAGGACTCCGATCAGCATGGAGATCGCGCCGAAGGCGGCGGCGCCGATCAGCGACAGCCCGCCCGGGCGGGCGGCCGGCAGCGGCAGCGGCGCAGGCGGGGCTCCCGCCACAAGTGGCACCGTCGCGGCCAACGCCTGCGCGGGAGTGGGCGTGGGCGTGGGCGGCTTGGCGCCAGTCAGCACGTCGTCGACGGCGGCGAAGAACAAGCCTGCGGTCTTCTTGGCGACCCCGGCCAGCACCCGCTGACCGACCCCGCCGACCATGCCGCCGACCACCGCGTCGGCGTCGTAGTCGACCCTGGTGGTGCCCTCCGGCTGCACGGTCAGGGTGACCCCCACGGTGGTGTCGATCGTCCCCGGCGCACCGGATCCGTTGGCGCGCATGGTCAACGACGACGGTTCGACGAGGTCGGCGAAGGACACCTCACCGGAGTACGAGCCCTTGATCGAGGCCACCCCGAGCGTGACGGTCAGCGCGAACCGGTTGTCCTCGATCGGGGTGAGCACCTCGCAGCCCGGGATGACGGTGGCCAGCACGCTCGGGTCGGTGATCGCGCCCCAGGTCCGCGCCGGATCGGCGTGCACCACTGCGGAACCGGCGATCTTCATGCCATTCCCTTCCGGTCTGCGTGGTCCGAGCGGGCTCGCCCGACCGCCGTCGGCTCGACCCGACCCGCGGCGAACTCGTTGCGCAACCCGAACAGGATGTTCGGGCTGATCGGCATGGCATCGATCCGGAACCCGACCGCGTCCTCCACGGCGGAGGCGATCACCGCCGACACCGGGATGACGCCGGCCTCGCCGGCGCCCTTGATGCCCAACGGGTTCAGCGGAGAGGGCGTCTCCTGGTGGCCGAGTTCGAGCCGATCGGGCATCTCGGTCGCGTAGGGCATCAGGAAATCCATGAACGAGGCGTTCAGCAGCTGCCCGTGCTCGTCGTAGGCCAGCGTCTCGTAGAGCGCACCGCCGATGCCCTGCGCCACCCCGCCGTGCACCTGGCCGCGAACGATCATCGGGTTGATCATCGTCCCGCAATCGTGTACCACGCAATACTTCTCGATGGAGATCTCGCTGGTGTCCGGATCGATCTCGACGATCGCGGCGTGCATGCCGGAGGCGAAGGTGGATCGCGGCGGCGAGTAGTAGTCCCGGCCCTCGAGGCCGGGTTCGTCGTCCTCGGCCACCGGCGGCACGTTCGGATCGGCCGGGCGGGCGAATTGGGTGGCCGCCCGCGCGGCCTCGTCGAACGCATACCGCAGCGGGTTGGACAGCACCGCCACCTGGCCCAGCGGGATGGACGCGGTGGGATTGCCCTTCACCGACACCACCCCGCCGATGAGCTCCAGGTCGTCCGCGGAACATTCCAGCGCGTCCGAGGCCACCCGCAGCGCCTTCGCCTTCACCGTGCGGGCGGCCAGGGCCACCGCGGACCCGGACATCACCGCCGCCCTCGAAGCGAAGGTGCCTACGGCGTAACCGAATCGGCGGGTGTCGCCGGTGGTGATCCGCACCGACTCGAAGGGCACGCCCAGCTCGTCGGCGACGATCTGCGCGAACACCGTCTGGTGCCCCTGGCCCTGGGAGGTGAGCCCGATCGCGACCTCGACCCGGCCGTCCGTCATCACCTGCACGTGCGCGCCCTCGTACGGACCCGGCCCGGTTCCCTCGACGTAGCAACCGATCCCGATGCCGAGCAGCCGACCCTGGACGGCCGCCTCCGCACGCAGCGCCTCGAAACCGTCCCAGCCGATCATGTCCTTGATCATCTCGAGCTGGGCGGGATAGTCGCCCGAGTCGTAGATCAGCGGCCGGCCGTCCTGGAAGATCAGCCCCTGGTCGAACGGGAACTCGTCGGGTTGGATCATGTTGACCGCGCGCACCCGCGTGCGGTCCGCGCCCAGCGCGTCGGCGATCCGGTCCATGGTGCGTTCCATCGCGAACACCCCCTGCGGGCGGCCGGCGCCCCGGTACGGGGTGACGATCACCGTGGTGGTGTAGACGGAGTAGAACTCCACCCGGTAGGCGCCCGGCTTGTACGGACCGAGCAGCTGGGTGGAGGTGACGATCGGGCAGATGATCCCGTATGGGGTGTACGCGCCGTTGTCGTGCCAGAACGTCACGTCGAGCGCGAGAATCTTCCCGGTGTCGTCGAATCCGACCGTGACGTGGTGCTGCTGACCGCGTTCGTGCGCGGACGAGACGAAATGCTCGCGGCGGTCCTCGGTCCATTTCACCGGGCGGCCGAGCCGGATCGCGGCCATCGGCACCACGATCTCCTCCGGCCAGGGATGCATGATCTTCACCCCGAACCCGCCGCCGACGTCCGGCGCGATCACCTCGACCTTGGTCAGCGACAGGCCCAGCTTGGCGGCGATCGCGGCCCGCACCGAGGTGGCGGCTTGCGTCGAGGAGTAGACCCGCAGGCTCTGGTCGTCGACGTCCCAGCGGGCGTGCACGCCGCGGCCCTCCAGCGGCATGGAGCAGGACCGTTCGATCGTCAGGTCGAACGCCAGCACGTGCGGCGCCGCGGCCATCGCGGGCCCGACCGACCCGACCTCCTGCACCAGGTGCGCGGCGATGTTGTCCGGCACGTCGTCGTGCACGGCGTGCTGCGCCGCCCGCGCCGCGTCGATACCCACCACCGGCGCCAGGGTCTCGTAGTCGACCCGGATCCGATCGACGGCATCCTCTGCCAGGTAACGGTTCTCGGCGAGAACCATCGCGATCGGCTCACCGACGTGATGCACCACCCCGTTCGCCAGCGGGTAGGCCGTGCGGGCGGCGTGCAACGCCGGGTGCGGGATCAGCACGGGCAGCGGCTGCGCGGCCGCGCCTTCCAGGTCTTCGTAGGTGTAGATCGCCACAATCCCTGGGACGTCGAGCGCGTCGGTGACGTCGATGTCCAGGATGCGGGCGTGCGCGTGCGGTGAGCGAACGAACGCGGCCTCGAGAGCACGGTCGCCACCGCCGATGTCGTCGGTGTACCGGCCGGCGCCGGTGATCAGCCGGAGGTCCTCGGTGCGGCGGATGGGCTGGCCGACGTAGCGGGTGACCATCAGCGCTCCCCGAGTCCCCGGTTGAGCTCGGCGGCTCGCAGCACGGCGTCCACGATGTTCTGATACCCGGTGCAGCGGCAGAGGTTTCCGGCGATCATCTCGACCGCGTCGGCCCTTGTCGGGTCGGGTCGCTCGGCCAGCGCCGCGGTGATGGTGGTGATGAACCCCGGTGTGCAGAACCCGCACTGCAGCGCGTGGCATTCGCGAAAGGCCTCCTGCACCGCGGAGAGCGTTGGAGCGTGGCCGTCCGCAACAGACCCCGCGATACCTTCGATGGTGGTGACGCTGTGACCGTCCACCGACACCGCGAAGGTCAGGCAGGACCGGACCGGCGCACCGTCGAGCAGCACGGTACAGGCGCCGCACACCCCGTGCTCACAGCCGACGTGGGTGCCGGTCAGCTGCAGGTCGTGCCGTAGGAAGTCCGAGAGCGTCCGCCGCGCCGGCACCCGGGCCATTCGGTGTACGCCGTTGACGGTGAGCGTCACGCCATAGGTCGGTTCCGCGCCGTCGGCAACGATGACGGCCGGGCTGCCTGTGTTGTCCTTGGGAACGCTCACGCGGCCACCT
>DASQFG010000075.1:0-6233 GCA_035633315.1 Nakamurella sp.
GCCGGAGCTCGGCGGGAACCGCTGCGACCAGCCTCGGCGACTGTCCGGTGGACAGCACCGATGCCGCGAGATCGGGCGAGCTGAACATGCCCAGCTGCTCCTTGGCCCTGGCCGCGAACACCGTGCCCAGCACCGCGATGGCGATGGCATACCCCAACTGCCGGAACGTGTTCGTCGCCCCGCCGGCCATCCCGGCCCGCTCCCGCGGCGCGGCACCCAACGCCGCGTCTGCCAGTGCCGGGTTGGTCATGCCGACCCCGAGGCCGGTGACGAACAGGCCAGGGAGCAGCACGGTCCACTCCGAGCCGGCCGACACCCGGGTCTGGATGAGCACCCCGATGCCGATCAACAGTAACCCGACACCGACCGGGATCTTCGGCGCGAACTTGTGCATCCGCCGGCCGGTGATCGCCGCCACCACGAACGAGGTGATGCTCAGCGGCATGAAGACCAGGCCGGTCTGCACCGGGTCCAGGCTCTGTACCGATTGCAGCCAGACGGAGACGAAGGCGAGATTGGCAAAGGCGCAGCCGTTCAACATCAATGCCGCGAACATCATGGCCGCGAACGACGGGGTGCGCATGAGTGTCATGTCGAGCATCGCGTGCGGCTTGCCCTTTTCGATCAGCACGAAAACCACGAGGCCGACGATCCCGACATCGAGCGACACCAACGTGATGGGGTCGCTCCACCCGTTGTCGTTCCCGCTGATCATCCCGTAGACGATGGCGGCGACCGCGGTGGTGAACACGATGGTCCCGCCGATGTCGACCCGGGTGGCGGCGGGATTGCGCGACTCCGACAGCCCCAGCACGCTCACCACCAGCGCTATCACCGCCACCGGGAGGTTGACCAGGAAGATCGCGCGCCAGCTGAAGTGCTCGGTGAGCAGACCGCCGATGATCGGTCCGGAGGCCGCCGCGGCGCCGTTCACGGCGCCCCACAACCCGAACGCGATGCCGCGGTCCTTTCCGGTGTAGGTCGCGGCGATCAACGCGGTGGTGGTGGCGAACATCGCGGCCGCCCCGACGCCCTGGACGGCACGGGCCGCGATCAACATCGAGATGTTGGTGGCGAGGCCGCAGGCCAACGAGGACACCGCGAACACCACCAGGCCCGCGAGATAGATGCGCTTGCGGCCCAGCAGGTCGGACGCGGCCCCGGCGGCCATCACCAGGGCCGCCAACAGTAGGGCGTAGATATCGAGAATCCACTGCAACGACGAGAACGATGCGTCGAGTGCCGTCGAGATGGCCGGCAGGGCGACGGTCACGATCGTGACGTCGACCAGCAGCATGAACGTCCCGAGGCAGACCGCAAGGAGTGGTACCCACCTGCGCATCTTGATCCCCCTGATCAATGGTCGGAGTGCTGAACACCTACAGACTAGCCGAACACTGTTCGGAGCGCTAGAGTGGTGTTCATGTCCGATGAAATTTCTCGCTCTGACCTGGTGACGAACGCAATTCCCGTCACGCGGTCAGCGACCCTGCCCGAGCCGCCGTGGTCGTCGCTGCGGAACAAGCCCGCGCGCCCGGAGCGCCGGCCACTCACCCGCGATGCGATCATCGACGCGGCCATGAGGGTGGTCGACAGCGAGGGCCTGGGCGCGCTGTCGATGCGCCGGCTGGCCACCGAACTGGGCGTGGTCCCGGCATCGTTGTACGGCCACGTGTCCGGCCGGGAGGAATTGCTGCAACTCCTGCTGGACCGGGTGGCGGGCGAGATCGACCGTCCCCCACCGCATCCCGACGATTGGCAGGCGGCCTGCCGGGAGTTCCTGCGATCGCTGCGCTCGGCGCTGGTCGGCCACAACGATCTGGCGTCCGCGGCCATCGGCAACATCCCGACCGGACCGCACTGGATGCAGCTGGTGGACGGCCTGCTCGGTCTGCTGGTGGCCGGCCGGATGCCGCCGGCCGCCGCCGCCTACGCCTCCGATCTCCTCATCGAGCACGTCATCACGGACGTGTACGAAGGCGCGCTGTTCGCGCAGCGCATCGAAGCCGACCCGGGCTATTTCGATTCGCTGTCGCAGTACCTGAACGCACTGCCGGCCGACCGGTTCCCGAACATCGCCGCGATGGTCGACCACTTGACCGCAGGGGGCGCCGGCAGCGGCGATGCCCGCTTCGAGTTCGGCCTTGACGTGATGTTCCATTCGCTGGCGAACGCCACCGTCGCGACGGACGACGCCTCGTCGCGGGCGGCCGTCACCCGGCCGACGCGCCAACGCCACGTACCGTCGACGGCATGACCCTGGCTCACTCCGAACGCGCGGCCCTCGCCGATCTCTTCGACGAACTCGGCCCCGACCAGCCCACCCTCTGCGAGGGCTGGGACACCCAGGACCTACTGATCCACCTGGTGATCCGGGACGGCCGCCCGGATGCCCTGGCCGGCACCTACCTCAAGCCGCTCAAGGGCTGGACCGACAAGGTGGCCGCCGGCTACGCCGAGCGAGAATGGTCGGAGCTGGTCCAGCAGTACCGCTCCGGGCCTCCGGTGTGGAACCCCGCGGGCTGGGGCAAACTGAACGAGCTGACCAACGGCGGCGAGATGTTCATCCATCATGAGGACGCCCGCCGCGGGCAGCCGGGATGGGAACCGCGGCAGCTGGATCCCGCGTCGGTGGCGGAGCTGGAAAAGATGCTCGGATCCGGGATGTCGAAGCTGGCGCTCCGCAATCTCGCCGTCGGTGTCGTCGCCGAACTGCCGGGCGGCCGGCGCATTCCCCTCAAGTCGGGTGAGCCGTCAGCGACCGTCGCCGGCGAGCCCGGCGAGATCATTCTGTGGATGTCGGGCCGGGACGCCGCGAGGGTGACCTTCAGCGGAGACACCGAGGCGGTTTCTGACCTGAACGCCGGCTCCCGGGGGTTGTGACCGGGCCGTCCCGTCGAGGGTCCCATCGACCGTTCCCTTCATATTGCCGGGTCGTGAACGGAACGGGTAGCCACGCCCGGTAGGTTTGCTGAATATGACGACCCTCAGCGCCGGGCCTGCCGGCCGGCCAGGCCGGCCCTTCGGTACCACGCTCACCGCGATGGTCACGCCGTTCACGGCGACCGGCGAACTCGATGTCGACGCGGCCGGCCAGCTTGCCGAGCGGCTGGTCGCGGCCGGCAACAACGGTCTGGTGGTGAACGGCACCACCGGTGAGTCCCCGACCACCACCGACGCGGAGAAGGAACTCGTCATCCGCGCCGTGGTGGAGGCCGTCGGTGACCGGGCCACCGTGGTGGCCGGAGTCGGCACCTACGACACCGCGCACTCGGTCCGGCTGGCCAAGGCCGCCGAGAAGGCCGGCGCGCACGGCAATCTCATCGTCACGCCGTACTACTCTCGTCCTCAGCAGGAGGGCCTGCTCGCGCATTTCGCGGCGGTGGCCGACGCGACCGACCTGCCGGTGATGCTCTACGACATCCCGCCGCGTTCGGTGGTGGCGATCGCGCCGGACACCCTGCTGCGGTTGGCCGAACACCCCAGGATCACGGCCGTGAAGGACGCCAAGGGCGATCTGCTCGCCGGATCGAAGGTCATCGCCGGGTCCGACCTGGCCTATTACTCCGGTGACGACCCGCTGACATTGCCGTGGATGAGCATCGGCGCCGTCGGCATCGTCAGCATCGTCGCGCACGTCGTCGGCCCGCATGTCCGGGCGATGGTCGACGCGGCCGAGGCCGGGGATTACGCCATTGCGCGCAAGCTGCACGAGGTGCTGCTGCCGGCGCACCGCGCGATGGGCCGCACCGGCGCCGGCGCCGGCCTGGTGTTCGCCAAAGCCGCCCTGCGGCTGCAGGGCTTCGGCGTCGGCGACCCCCGGCTCCCGCAGATCCCGGCCACCCACGCGCAGACCGACCTGATCGCCAAGGACCTGGACGAGATCGGACCGCTGCAGTGAGCCCGACAGGCTCGACCGGGTCCGCCGGGCAGGTTGCCGCACCGGATCCGCCGCCGCGTCTGCCCACGGGGGCGCTGCGGGTGGTGGCGCTGGGCGGAATCGGCGAGATCGGCCGGAACATGACCGTCTACGAGTACGACGGCCGGTTACTGGTCGTCGACTGCGGGGTGCTGTTCCCGGAGGACGGCCAGCCCGGCGTCGATCTGATCCTGCCCGATCTGCGTCTGGTCGAGGACCGGGTCGACGACATCGACGCGGTGGTGATCACCCACGGGCACGAGGACCACATCGGGGCGCTGCCCTGGCTGCTGCGGCTGCGCAAGGACCTGCCGGTGATCGGTGCCCGGTTCTCCCTGGCGCTCATCGCCTCCAAGTGCCGCGAGCATCGGCTGACGCCGAAGCTCGAGGTCATCGCCGAGGGCGAGCGGCGCGTGATCGGGTCCTGGGACCTGCAGTTCTTCGCCGTCAACCACTCGATTCCGGATGCGCTGGCGGTCGGTATCCGTACCCCGGCCGGCACCGTGCTGCACACCGGGGACATCAAGCTGGATCAGCTCCCGCTGGACGGCCGGCTCACCGATCTCGCCGGGTTCTCCAAGTTCGGCGAGGAGGGCGTCGACCTGCTGCTGGTGGACTCCACCAACGCCGAGGTGCCCGGATTCGTGGCGCCCGAGCGGGAGATCGGGCCGGTGCTGGACAACTACATCGCCAAGGCGAAGCAGCGCGTGATCGTCGCGTCCTTCGCCTCGCACGTGCACCGGGTCCAGCAGATGCTCGACTCGGCGCAGAGCCACGGCCGCAAGGTCGCGTTCGTCGGGCGGTCCATGGTGCGCAACATGCAGATCGCCCAGGACCTCGGCCTGCTGTCGGTGCCCGACGGGCTGGTCCGGTCGCTGGACAAGGCCCTGGACCTGCCGCCCGAGCAACTGCTGCTCGTCTCCACCGGTTCGCAGGGCGAGCCGCTGTCGGCGCTGTCCCGGATGTCCCGCGGCGAGCATCGGTCGGTGAACCTGCGCTCGGGGGACACCGTGATCCTGGCGTCGTCGATGATCCCGGGCAACGAGACCAGCGTGTTCACGGTGATCAACGAGCTCTCCCGGATCGGTGTCACGGTGGTGCACCAGGGCGTTGCGAAGGTGCACGTGTCCGGCCATGCCTCCGCCGGTGAGCTGCTCTACCTGTACAACGCCGTGCGCCCCCGCAACGTGATCCCTGTGCACGGTGAATGGCGGCATCTGCGCGCACAGGCCAGGCTCGCCGTGCTGACCGGGGTGCCGGAGGACCGGGTGGTGCTCGCGCCGAACGGCACGGTGGTCGACCTGATCAACGGCAAGGCCCGGGTGACCGGTCACGTCGAGGTCGGCATGGTCTACGTGGACGGCAACGCGGTCGGGGATGTCGGCGACAACACGCTGTCCGACCGGCTGGTGCTCGGCGAGGGCGGCTTCATCTCCATCACCGTGGCGATCGACAAGCACACGGGACGCGCGGTGGCCTCGCCGACGATCTCCGGACGCGGGTTCTCCGACGACCCGAAGGCGCTGCACGCCGTGGTCCCGCTGGTCGAGTCCGAACTGTCCAGGACGGAGGCCGACGGCATCACCGACCCGCATCGGGTCGCCCAGGCGGTCCGCCGGGTGGTCGGCAAGTGGGTCGGCGACACCTATCGTCGGCGACCGATGATCGTGCCCACGGTGCTCGCGGTGTGATGCCTGGTCTTCCCGCCGCGCCTGAGGGTCCGATCTCGCCGCGCCTGATCTATCACTGCTCGCTGGTCGCCGACTGGCAGGCGGCGCAAGCGGTGGGGGAGTACACGTTCTCCTCGCGGGGCCGGACGCTCGAGCAGGAGGGCTACGTGCACGCCAGCTACCCCGGGCAAGTTGCCGGTGTGCTGCAACGTTTCTACGCCGACGTCACCGAGCCCATGTGCCTGCTGGCCGTCGACCCGGACAAGCTGGGTGTCCCGGTGATCGCGGAGAACCTGACCGGCGGGCACGAGCCGTTCCCGCACATCTACGGGGCGGTACCCGTCACCGCTGTGGTCGAGGTCGCCGCGCTCGTCAGGGACGCACAGTCCGGGTGGCGATCACCGGTCGGCTGAGCCCGGCCGCACCACCCGGAGGCCAGGGCCCGCTTCGGTGAGTCGGCGGCCCCGGTGGTCGCCGGCGTCCTTGGCCCGGTGAACGCGCCCACCGCCGCGGAGCAGCGGCGTGGGCTGCGCCGGGACGCCGATCCTCTCACCCGTCGGTGCCGTCAGGTCGTATTCGACATTCCCGACCACCAGCAGCTGCCCGCCCGTCGGAACCAGCGCAGCGGTGGTGCAATCCAGCCA
>DASQFG010000076.1:0-3864 GCA_035633315.1 Nakamurella sp.
CGGCTTTGCACAGCCAGTTCTTGGCGGAAGGGATGGTAGCGGTCATCGTTTGCTCCTGTCGGAGAAGGGGCGGGCCGGCCAAGGGAATCGAAACAGCGGCCTCACCAGGGTTGTCAGTCACAGGCGAGTTGGTGGGAGAGCACTGTCATCCCGAGCCCCAGGGCCCTGGCCATTGAGGTGACGTCGTTCGCTGGCAAGGGATTCTCCATGTCGGGTTTTGCTTCCCGCACCTGTCGCAGCGCAGGTACCGGTGTCCCCGTTCCTCCGGAATCTCGTCCCGGCCGTGCACGAAGAGATGACACCGATGCGGCAGCGCCCGTCCGTCGAGCGCGACCAAGAACCTCGCGCCGACGACCGGCTCGGGGTCCGTCATGATGTTTCCCCAGCCGGCCGGAGTCGGCCGGCGCTTGTTGCTCTCGCGGCGCCGGCGCTGGCCAGCGCGCCCCGGATCTGGGCCAGTCCCTGCGGGTTGAGCCGGTAGTACCGGCGCCGGGGCCAGCCCTGCACGTGCTCGGTCGGCGCCTCCCAGCCGCTGTCCAGCCACTGCAGCGCCTCCAGCCGCGCCAGCACCGGGTAGATGCGGCCGCCGGACAGGCCCGTGTCGGCGCGAAGCCGAGCGCCGTGATGGTCGCGGGCCGGGTGGGCGACCAGAGCGCCCAGTACTTGTTGCGTAGTTCCGGTCAACCGGAGACCGCGGGACATGGTGTTACTCTACCTAGGTGCCCAGTTGTTGACAAGAGCAAGGTCGGACAAAAGGGACGCCGTGCTGCCGGTCCTCCTGCGGGCGACCATCCCATCACTGATCCCACGGCATCGGCGATCGCGGCCAGATGATCGTCCAGGTAGGCGATCCGCTCGACATCGTCAGTCCGCTTGGCGTCATTGACTGACCCGCCGATCTGATTCTCGACATCCGGGTAGGGCGCAACTGTTCGCGGCGACGTACAGCGAACGGTGGTAGAGCGCGACGAACGGACCGGTTCGGGGTGTCAGTCTCCAGGATGGTGGACATCGGTCAGACTCGCGCCGCGATCGGCGATCTCGGTCCAGCCGCCGTCGGTGCTGAGCACCGCGAACGCACAGGCCGAGAAGTGCCGGAGACGTTGCAGGGCAGGGGATTCGGCACCGGAGGATGCGGACTCGCCGCCGACCTGGCCGTCCTCGCCGGCCGCGGCACGATTCGAGCCGGAGTAGCTCGAGGACAACTGTGCGGTGGTTGCCAATTCGTGGGCGGTAGCCGGAATGCCCGGCGCGTGTCCGATCACCAACAGGGTGCGGGCGGCCGTCGGCGATCGGCGGATCACCTCGACGATGTCGTCGATCCCTCCGCCGTACAGGTCGTCGACGTACTCGACGGGTGCGGCGATCCCGATGGCCTCCAAGGTCTGGCGGGTCCGGGCTGCGGTCGAGCAGAGCACTGCGTCCACCGGGCTCACCTGCGCACGGATCCATCGGCCGGCCGCGACGGCGTCCCGCGCACCGTGGGTGGTGAGCGGCCGGTCGTGGTCGCGGTAGCCACCGGGGTGAGCCGCCTCGGCATGGCGCATCAAGATCAGCACTCGGGAATCTGACATGGCTGGCTCCGGTGCGGTGGTTTGGTGACGTGCTGTGGTCAATTGACTACACTCTGTCGATCATGCCTTGAACAGGTCCGACGCCGCAGATCATTACCCCGGACGTGTGTAGCTGCCCGGTCTCGCTGTCGGCGCACGGCCCCGGTCGAGGATCCCATGAGAATTCGGGTCGCGGGCGGGTTGAAACCGGCTCCGCATCGTGGTGTTATGGACTCCTGGTCCAGACAAGGCGCCAGGAAAATCCTGATTACCCAGGAGAATCCTGTGCCTCCAGATGACCTGTTCGACGGCTCGACCCTCCAGCTCGCCCGTCCGCAGACCCTCGCTCCGACGATCTCCGCCGCGCCTCCACGTGACCGCGCGATCCGGATGCGGGAGATGCTCGACGACATCACCACCTGTGACGACCCCGTCGAGCAACAGCGCCGGCGCCGCTCGGTGATCATGGAATACCTGCCGGTGGCCCGGTCGATCGCGGGCCGTTACGCCGGCCGCGGCATCGAGCGGGCGGATCTCGACCAGTTGGCGTTCCTCGGCCTGGTGAAGGCGGTGCGGCGCTGGCTGCCGGGTCGCAGCGAGGACTTCCTGCAGTTCGCGGTGCCGACCATCGTCGGCGAAATCAAGCGCTATTTCCGGGATCATTCCTGGCTGGTCCGTCCGCCGCGGCGGATCCAGGAGCTGCGCGCGGCCGTCAACGAGGCCGAGCAGACCCACTGGCAGCGGCACGGAGCACGGCCGACCGACACCGAGCTTGCCGAGCTCACCGGCGTCACCGTCGCCGAGGTGTCCGAGGCGCGCGCCGCCACCCTGGTGTGCCGGCCGCCGTCGCTCGACGAGGAGCACGGTGCCGGCTGGGCGATGGCGCAGGGGTGCGGTGGGTGTGACGCCGAACTCGACCGGGTCGAGGATCGGATCGCGGTGCAGCGTCTGCTGGCGACGCTGACCGATCGTGAACGTCAGGTCATCGAGATGCGGTTCGGCAACGGCTGGTCGCAGTCCCGGATCGGCGCCGAGATCGGCGTCAGCCAGATGCAGGTATCCCGCTGGCTCCGCACCATCGCGACGAAACTACGGGACAACTGGGAGGTCTGACGCCGGGGCGGAATCTGACCGGAACCGGGACGATCCGGTCAGATCGCCGCGACGGGCGGGGTTCCGCCCTCCGAGCCGCTCTGACCGGACGCACCCACCGGACGACCGCTCGGGCCGGCGAGCGCCCTGTCGGGATTGGCCGCGCCGTCCGATGTCACGGCCTTCCCGTCCAGCGAGGCGGCCTCCCCGTCCACGGACACGGCCTCGCCGGGGAGCGCGCCGGTGGTGACCAGGGTGCTTGCGATGTCGTGCAGCTTGATGTTGTGCTGCTGCGAATACCGGCGGAGCACCGCGAATGCCTTCTCCGGGGCCAGCCCGAATCGCTCCATCAACATGCCCTGAGCCTGGCCGATGAGGTGCCGGGAGTCGATCGCCCGCCAGAGATCCTGCTCGGCCCGCAGCCGGGCCAGCGCCACCGAGGCATGCGCGGCGACCACCCTGGCGACCTCGACCTCGTCCTCGGCGAAATCGTCGCGGGAGGGGTAATACAGGTTGAGGGCGCCGAGCACCCGGTGGTCGGTGAAAAGGTTCAGGCTCAGCACGCTCTGCAACCCGAGCTTGGCCACGGCGGGGCCCCAGCGGGGCCAGCGGGGGTCGGTCGCGGTGTCCACGATCAGGTACGCGCCACCGTGTTCCGCAGCGCGCAGACAGGGTCCTTCGTTGAGCTCATACTGCAGCTCATCGGCCTTCTCGACCAGCGGATCCGAGCTCGCGGCGGTCTCCACCACTCCGTCGGCGCGCACGAGTGTCACGCTCGCCCGTTCGCACCCGCAGCTGGCGATCGCCAGGTCGACGACCGACTGCAGTGCCTTGCGGACGTCGGGATTGTCCGCGACTCGGCGGGCGGCCTCGGCCAACGCCGAATCGGAAACGGCAGCGGCGTCCGGCATCGTCATGGCGTTCCTCCGTCAGGGAATCCCCGGTCCATCATGCACGCCGGCGCACAGTACTTGGCCGCGGATCGAGGGGGCTGGTGATCTGCGGCCGAATCCGGGTCGGGGGGGCCGACGCCGCCGGGCGGCCACACTCTGACCAAGGTTGACAGTGCACACCGTCGGCGGGATGGTTGACCGTCACGTATGTACACATGCGCATGTGATCGAGCCGCATGTGATCGAGCGCCGGGCGGGGAGATGACCACACTGCATCACGCGCTCGTCGATGAGCACCCGCCGTTCCGGCGGACCGCAGCCCAGGG
>DASQFG010000077.1:0-3080 GCA_035633315.1 Nakamurella sp.
GTGGCTGTCAGGGTGGACGCGATGTGCAGCGGCGACTCCATCCGGGCGTCCATCTCCAGCGCGGCCGCGAATCTGTCCCGCGCCGTGTCGATCTCCAGGAGCGATTCCAGCGAACCGAGCTGACGGTCGGCGCTGCCCATCACCGCCAGGAACTCGCCGCCGATGAGGTTCAGCCCCGCGTACTCGGCGGCGAGCGGGTGAAGCTGTTGCGCGACATCCACATCGTCCAGCCAGACCGCGGCGTCGCACAGGAAGGACAGCACCGCCGGCCAGGTAGCGGAAGTCTGCAGCCGCCCGAGGTCGCGATCCACGAGGAAATGCAGTGTGCGGCGCGCAGGCTCGCGCAGACCCAGTTCGCAATAGAGCGCCAGTAGCCCGGGCGCCCACACGGTCCCCGGGTCCTCTTCACCGCTCACCAGTCCGCGGACCTGATCCAGCCGGCCGGTTTCCCGGCGGATCATGAAAGTCTGCAGGCCCACCGGGCCGTCGGTCTCCCGATTCGGCCCGAAGGCGCGCCCGATCTCTTCCGCTTCCGCGAGGACGCGGTGTGCTGCCGCGAAATCCGCACGCAGGAAGTGCCGACCGAAGGTCAGGCAGGATTCCACCCACGCCCAGAACGGCTGGCCTGTCGCCCGGGCCGTACGGGCCATGTCCTCGTGCGCGTCGGCTAGGCCGACCGGGTCACCCCGGACGTAGGCGATCGCGGCGCGGTAGTACGACGCCGGACCCAGATGCCGCAGGTCGCCGACCTGCGCGGAGAGCCGGCTCAATTCGGTCGCTCTGGCCAGCTTGTCCTCGATGTTGGCGGGGGTCAGCCCGTCGTCGTGCATGCCGGTCTGCAGAGCAGCGGCAAGGAGCTTGTCATCACCGCTGCGCCGAGCCAGCTCGACGGCCCGGGCGCCCAAGGCGACGGATCGCGCGGAACCGCTGAACGCGTGCGCGCGGCCGAGCGCCGCGATGCCCTTGATGGCCAGCGGGTGCAGCGGATCCAAGTCGACGCCGGCAAGGGCCTTGGTCAGCATCTCGATCGACCGCTGACCCGGCTGCCCGCTGCGCCACGATGCAGTTTCGAAGCCGATCGCCGCGCGCAAGAGTGTGGTCCCGGTGGCCGTGATCGCGACCAGCTCGTTGAGCTCCCGTGCCCGGGCGAGTCTGGAGGCGCGCATGTAACTGCGGGCCGCCTTCAGCCGGAGTTCGTCGCGCAGGTTCGCCTCGCTGGCCACGGTCGCCGCGCGTTCGAACAGCCGGGCGGCTTCGTGATGGGCGAGCCCGTCCTCAGCGGCCTCACCGGCCAGCGACAGGTAGTACACGGCCTTGTCGGCCTGGCCCAGGGCCTGCGCACTGGCGTAGTGATGCGCAAGACGCTGCACCCGCAGATCCACTGCGGGGAAATGCTCCTCGAGAACTCTTGCTACAGAAAGGTTCTCGCATGCGCGCTGGTATTCGGTCATCAGGTCGAGCACGGCCTGCCTGGCCAGGCCGTGCGGGAATCGGAAGACCCCGTCCGATCCGCGGGCGGCTTCCAGCAGCCCGACGGCGGTGGCCGCCTCAAGCCCTGCGTACACCGACGCTGCTGCATCGGTATCCGGGCGCGACTGGCGGGCCGTTGCGGTCAGTACGGCCACGGAGAATTCCTCGCCGATCACGGCCGCCGTTTCGACCGTGCTCCGGTGCGTCGGCGGTAGCCCGGAAAGCCGATGTCGCACCGTTTCCAGGACCGATTCCGGTGCCCGCAGGTCGACGTCGGCAAGCGCGGTGAGGCCGCCGCGGGCCGCAAGTTCGCGCCACACCTCCCGCAGCAGGAACGGGTTCCCCCCGGTCTGATCGCGCAGCATCGCCGCAGGCCCGCGGGCCCTGCGGACGGCCACGTTGGCCTCCCGCGCGAGGTAGTCGGTGATCTCCTCGGTGGTCAATCCCTCCAGGTCGAGCCGGCGAACACCGTCCAGCCGGTACAGCTGGGCGACGGTGCTGACCATGTCGGCGGATCGATCCGGTGGCGTGGTCCGCTGCGTCGCGAGCACGAGGATGCTCGCGTCCGCCGTCTGCGCGACCAGGAACTTGAGGAATTGCAGAGCGGTCTCGCCTGCCCAGTGCAGGTCCTCGAGCACCAGCACCAGCGGTCGGACCCGTGCGGCGGCTAGGAACGCGTCGGTGCAGGCCCGGAACAACTGCGGGGTGTACTGCCGTTCCGGGAGCGGCTCGGCGGAGCGGTGCGCACCGGCGATCGTCCGTATCCGCTCGAGTTGGCCGTCCAGGCTCTCCCCCGCTGCGTCGATCGTGAGCTGCCCGGACACCACCGCCGAGAGCAGCGATGTGATCGGCTCAACGAACGGTTGGTAGGGCGCTCCCATGCTGGAGGCGCAGGTTCCGACCAGCACCGCAGCCTGTTGCCGATGCAGATCGGCGGCGATCTCCGCAACGATGCGGGACTTGCCGACACCGGCGTCGCCGCCCACGAAAACGACTTGCCGCGCGCCCCGCACGGCAAGGTCCCAGGCATCTGCCAACGCGGCCAGTTCCCGTCCGCGCCCGACGAAGGTGGACCGGTTCGACGCGCCCCAGCGAGCGGGCAGCGGCGGCGAGGTCCATTCGGCCATCGCTCTGACGCTACTCGGGCCGGCCTGGCCGGTCGATGGTCAGAATTGGCTATCGGAGCGGATGTGCCAATACAGCCATTGTTGGTCATGCCCGGGGCTGATCCCGCCACCAATCTGTCAGCGGATGACATCTCGCCCGGGGCCCCGTTCCGACGTCATTTCGACCCCATGGACCGGCTACCCGGCGGGTCCTTTCTCTCCAGAACGGGAGGGTCGCATGCGCTCACAGTTACGTATTGCCCTGGTATTGGCCATGGCGGCAACAGCGGCGCTGCCGGTCGCCGGGATCGCGCAGGCCGGATCCGCCGGGGTCGATGCGGCGGCCGGCGACCGCCACGGATCATCGCATTCCCGGTCGAATGCGGTGGTCGACTGGAACGCCACCGCAACCCAGGCTGCGGTCACCTCCGGGATGTCGCCCGATCTCAACCCGCTCGGCGAATCACGCCTGTACGCGATGATGGCCATTGCCACGCACGACGC
>DASQFG010000078.1:0-3299 GCA_035633315.1 Nakamurella sp.
GCGGGGTGTGTCTGCACGCGGGTCGTCCGGACGACCCGGGCGGGGCGTCGGGGCCCGATGCCGGAACCGGGACCGGGGTGGGGCAGTGTGTCCTGTCCTTTGCGGCGGGCGTCACCCCTGCGTTCGCGGTGTTCTCGCCGACCGGCGCGCACCTGCTGGTGGTGGCCGGCCCCGCCGCGCGATCGGAGGTCTACGTGATCGACGCCCGATCCTGGGCGGTCCAGGCGATCGGGCCGCAGGGCATCGGGCCGAGCGGGCCGAGTCCGCCGAGCTGGGAGCTGTCCGGTGCGGCGTGGGACATCGATGGCGCCGCCGTGCTGCTGGTGCCGCGGACCGGAGAGGAGACGGGCGCTGTCCTCGGCGTCGAGCTGACCGGGGGCGCGCCGTACCAACGTGTCGCCCTGCCCGCGGGGCTGGCCAACAGCTCACCGAGTCTGTGGTCCACCGACGCCGGCCTGGCCGTGGTCGCCACCACCGGTGACCAGCGCAACGCGCTGTGGTGGGCGGACTTCGCGACCGGAACCGTGCAGGTGATCGCCGAATTCGGTGATCCCGACGGGTCCCTCGCGCTGAGCGCTGCGGACCCGCTGGGACGCACCGTGCTGGTGTGCCCCCGCCAATCCGGCGGCGCACTCGGCGCGACGATCGGGATCGCGGTCGCCGACCGGCGCTCCGCGCAGCTGCGGCCGGGCTCGCGCAGTTGCGCGGGAGCGGTCTTCTCCGCGGACGGCAGATACTTGGCGTTGGCCGATCAGCTCGCCGCCGGGTACACGCTCACTGTCGTCGACGCGGCCAGCGGGGTGACCGTCCTGAGCGTGCCGCTGCCCGTGCCGGCGCCGTCAGCTCCGCCCTATCTGACCTGGACAGGCGACGTCATCGTGGCCAGTGACGTGACCGGACAGTGGCCGTTGTCCGCAGTGGTGCTCCGGATCCGACGATGATCACGCCGAGGAAGCGGGCGGGTTCGCTGGCACCGGACTCACCGACACGGGACCACGGCGATCGAGCCCGCCCCGCCGCCGGGGCCTTCCTCGGAGACGATCGCGTAGCCGCAGCCGTCGGCGGTGGGTGCGATGCCTTCCGACTGGATCTGTTCGGGCTTGGGCAGATTGTGCTGCGGCCAGCTGAAGAAAGTGGCCAGCGGGGCAGTCGGGTCGGGGGCGGTGTACTCGATGACCTGGTCGTAGGTCAGCAGCAGCACCCGACCAGGCATCGCGGCGGCGTCGGTCACCACATTCCCGGTCAGCAGCGACTGCAGGGCCAGTGGCGGGTCCGGTGGGCTGAACTCACCGACCTTCTGCAGCTCGCCGCCGCCCGGCTCGGCGCGATACACCCGATGCGCGGCAACAGGGCGCTGCTTGTGTGCGGGTTTGGTGATGATCAACAACGAGCCATCGGTGTCCACCAGCAGGCTCTCCGCGTCCTGCGGCTGGTCGGGGTAGGTGTACTGCCACGCGTCGGCCGGCACCGGCCTGTTTGGAGGCGCGGAGAGCGCCGGTTCGGCGAACCGGTAGATCGTCACATGGTCCCGGCCGATCTGATCGCCGATGTCCCCGGCGTACAGGCATCTGGCGTCAGCGGCCGGCGGCGCGCCGTTGTCGGCGATCGGGGTCGATCCGCATGTCCCGGCGGCCAGCGCCTCGGCGTTTCCCGCGGACATCCCGTCCACGGTGATCCGGGCCAGAAGTGTGCCGTTCCCGTCGACGGCGACCACCCCGTCGGTGCCGGTGGGGTCGTCAACGACGAAGTAGGCACCGGGACTGCCCGTCGCGGCTGCCACCCCGCTGGCCTCGTTGGCCCCGCCGGGGGCGAAACGCTCGAGGTGGACGTCGGAGGTGGTCGGCGTCGGGTTCGCGGTGGCGACCGGGGTCGGTGTGGCCGGCGATTGCGGCGCAGCGTCGCCGGTCCCGACACCCTCGGCGGGGTCGAACGACGCCCGGACAGCGGACCCGGATGCGGCGCTTTCTGTCCAGCTGCAGCCAGCTGCGGTCAGCAGTACGACCAGCGCCAGCGCAACGGACGAGATCCGCCGACCCCGCAGAGACCGCACGCCGACCGACCCTTCCTCCGCGGTGGCCCACCCACCCCGGGCGACTCTACGACGTGCGGTGGGCGGACGCGGAGTCCACCTCACGCGGGCGTCTTGCGCGCGTCATGAAAGGGCGCCCGCGGACCGGCGGTCGGCGTCGCGGGCCGGACCCAGCTGGGCCACGAACCGGCCGAGCAGGCAGTATCGAGCGAGTGAACATCGAGGTGGTGGGCATGGGCGGGTCGGTGGATCCGCAGTCCCAGTCGGATCGGGCGTTGCGCGCGGTGCTGGCGTCCGTCACAGCGTTGGGCGCGTCGGTGACCCACTTCTCGGGTGCGTCGCTTGATCTACCGCCCTACCACTCGGACGCGGAGGTTCCGCTGCGCGCCCGCGACTACATCGAATCCGTGCGCAAGGCCGACGCGGTGGTGATCGCCTCGCCGGGGTACCACGGGACCGTGTCCGGGCTGGTGAAGAACGCCCTTGACTACCTGGAGGAACTTCGCCGCGACCAGCGCCCGTACCTGGACGGAAGGCCGGTAGGGGTGCTGGCGGTGGCCCGCGGCTGGCAGGCCTCGGTCGGCACCTTGGGCACGCTGCGCCAGGTCGTACATGCCCTGCGCGGTTGGCCGACACCGCTCGGGCTGGCGATCAACAGCAGCGTCACGGTGTTCGACGAGCAGGGCCGGACCGAGGACGAGTCGACCGCCGCGGCGGTCCGGGTGATGGCAGCGCAGCTCGTCGATTTCGCGCGCCGCTGGCGCTCGTCCTGAGCCATCGGTCGGGCCGGATCGGATCCCGGCCGGGTGCTGGATCTGATCGCGTCCGGATGCTGGATCGGGTGCTGCGCCGCCCGCCGCGCGGGGACATACTCGCAGGCGCGCGGCCGGGCGTTCCCGCGCGGGCCGCGCGGTGAAAGGAGCCGACGACGATGACGGCGCAGCCGACCGAGGCGACCGAGGGGCTGCGGGCGGCCAGGGACTTCCTGTTCGAGCACCGCGACGACTACGACGGGGCGGTCGCCGGCTGGCTGTAGGCGAACGGCGTGCGGCGCGGCGACAGGGTGATCGTCATGCTCGGCAACCAGGTCGAGTTGTGGGAGGCGATCCTGGCCTGCATCAAGCTGGGAGCGGTGATCATCCCGGCGAGCACCCTGCTGAATACCTCTGATCTGCAGGACCGGGTGCGGCGCGGTGGCGCGCGGTTCGTGGTGGCCAGGTCGGTCGACGCGCCGATGTTTCGTACGGTGCAGGGCACGTTTATCCGGATC
>DASQFG010000079.1:0-5333 GCA_035633315.1 Nakamurella sp.
CGGGTCGCCGGCAAACCGGAGCGGCCGCTGTTGGACGCCGCCGTTCACCGGGTGAACTCCCGCCGACCGCTGGTCGTCGGCGACCGGCTGGACACCGACATCGCGTGTGCGCACGCCGCGGACGTGCCCAGCCTGATGGTCTTTACCGGTGTCTCCAGCGCGGCCGATCTGCTGGCCGCACCGCCTGCGCTGCGGCCCACATTCCTGGCCTTCGACCTGCGCGGACTGGTGGACGAGGATCGGACCGCCCGCATCCCGGGCGGCGCGGCAGACGGCGCGCGCAGCGTGGAGTGGTCGGTCGACGCCGACAACGGCCGGCTGGTGCTGGCCTCCGGCCAGCAGGGATCGGATATGCCGCAAGCTGTTTCGGACGCCAGGGCGCTGCGGGCGCTGGCGATGCTGGCCGCAACGGCCTGGGCATCCGGGGTGACGGCCGTGCACGCGCGGGACCAGGCTGCGGCGGCGGCGCTGTGGCGGTGCAAGCTCGCCGGGGCGACCTGAGCAGTTCCCGTCGGCCGGTCGGCCACCGTCACCCAGGGCGGCTCGGCTACCGTGATGGGTCTGGACGGGCCTTGGATCGGCCAGAGATCGGCCTGGAATCGGCACCGATCTTCAGCGATTCACCACCGTCGCCGGCCGCACTGCTGCAAGGGTCACGACACTGCCTCAAAGGATCCAGACCAGAGGATTCAGACCAGCAGGAACCAGGCCAGCAGGAACACGCAGAGCCACGACGCCAGGGGAGGGACGCGATGCAGAACGCCGAGGACGGCGCCGGCCGCCCACCCGCAGGTGTTGTCGTGCCGTCGTCGAGGTCGTCGAGGTCGTCGAGGTCGTCGGGTCAGTCGGCGGACGAGGCGAGCGCCAGCCTGGACGGGGTGCTGCAGGACCTGGAGTCGCTCGATGACCTCGACGTGGGCGAGCACGTCGCCGTCTACGGGCGCATGCACACCGCGCTGACCGACGCATTGGCCCGCACCGCCGACTCCGGGCCCGAGCCGGAACGCTGACGTGCGCCGTGCGCGGCTGGATGCCGAGTTGGTGCGCCGCGGCCTGGCCCGCTCTCGTGAGCAGGCATCCGAACTGATCGCCGCCGGCCGGGTGAGTGTCGGCGGCCGGGTCGCCACCAAGGCGGCCACCGCCATCGGCCCTGGCGAACCCGTGCTGGTCAAGGAGGATGTCGCCGACGAACACTGGGCGTCGCGCGGTGCGCACAAGCTCATCGGTGCGCTCGACGCCTTTACCGAGGTCACCGTGGACGGGCGCCGGTGCCTGGATGCCGGTGCCTCCACCGGAGGGTTCACCGACGTGCTGCTGCGTCGCGGCGCTCTGGAGGTCGTGGCCGTCGACGTCGGCTACGGGCAGCTCGATTGGCGGCTTCGCACCGACGATCGCGTCCAGGTGGTGGACCGCACCAATGTGCGGACCCTGACGCCGGAGATCATCGGCGGCCAGGTCGACCTGATCGTCGCGGACCTGTCCTTCATCTCGCTGGGCCTGGTGCTTCCCGCCCTGACCGGCTGCGCCACCGACGGGGCGGACATCGTTCCGATGGTGAAGCCGCAGTTCGAGGTCGGTCGGGACCGGCTCGGTGCCGGCGGGGTGGTCCGTGACCCCGCGCTGCGGGCCGAGGCGGTGCTCGGCGTCGTCATCGCTGCTGGTGTACTTGGCTGGGGTGTGGCGGGCGTGATCGCCTCGCCGCTCCCCGGACCCAGCGGCAACGTGGAGTTCTTCGTGCACCTGCGTCGTGACGCTCCTGTCGACGATCGCGGCGCCGAACGATCGAGGCGGATGATCGACGTCGCGGTGAAGGAGGGACCGGCATGACAGATCGACGGGTGCTGCTGGTCGCGCACGCCGGTCACCCGGAGGTCGCCAGAACGGCCGCGGCGGCCTGCAAGCGGCTGGGCGACGCCGGGATCGAACTCGTCTCGCCGGCCGGCGAGAGCGGCGAGCTGGACCTGACGGTCTTCGACCCGCACGCCCATTCAGCCGGTCCTATCGAGATCGTGCTGGCCCTGGGCGGCGACGGCACGCTGCTGCGCGCCGCGGAACACGCCAGGCCGCTGTCCGTTCCGGTGCTGGGCATCAACCTCGGTCGGGTCGGGTTCCTTGCCGAGGCGGACGTCGACCAGTTGGACGAGACGCTGGACGCCGTCATCGATCACCGCTACCGGTTCTCCTCCCGGATGACGGTCGAGGTCACCGTCGAGCACGAGGGCCGGCTGATCGCGACCGGCTGGGCGCTGAACGAGATCAGCGTCGAGAAGGGCACCCGGGAGAGAATTCTCGACGTCGTGGTCGAGGTCGACGGGCACGGGGTTTCGGCCTACGGCTGCGACGGTGTGCTGATCGCGACGCCCACCGGTTCGACCGCGTACACCTTCTCCGCGGGCGGCCCCGTGCTCTGGCCCGGGGTGGACGCGCTGCTGGTGGCGCCGTCGAACGCGCACGCGCTGTTCGCCCGGTCCCTGGTCGTGGCGCCGGAATGCATCGTCACCGTGCACATCGACCCCCGTGGTCAGAACGCCGTGCTGGCCTGCGACGGACGGCGGATCCACGAGATCCCGCCCGGCTCCCGGGTGCACGTCCGCAAGGGGGAGAAACCGGTCACCCTGGTCCGGCTGACCGACCAGGTCTTCACCGATCGGTTGGTGCGCAAGTTCAAGCTCCCCGTACACGGTTGGCGAGGTCAGCGCTACTGACCCTCCCGACGAAGCCTTCCCGACGAAGTCGGGAAGGGCGGAGCGGAGCCATCGCAGTTGTTGAGGTTTTCGAGCCCGGCGAAGCCGGTCCACACCTACTGGCGGAGCCAGCGTGAGCCCGGCGAAGACGGTCCACACCTACTGGCGGAGCCAGCGTGAGCCCGGCGCAGCCGGTCCACACCTACTGGCGGAGCCAGCGTGAGCCCGGCGCAGCCGGTCCGCTCCTACTGGCGGTAGCCAGCTAGATCATATGTCCACAGCCACGGCGCGGCGTCGGGGAACTGTCGGCCCCTCGCGCTAGCGTGAGAGTCGTGCTCCACGAACTGCGGATCAGCGGCCTCGGCGTCATCGACGAGGCCGCTCTTGAGCCTCACCCGGGGTTCACCGTCGTCACCGGTGAGACCGGCGCCGGCAAGACGATGATCGTCACCGCGCTCGGTTTGATCACCGGTGGTCGCGGCGATCCCTCACGGGTGCGGGCCGGCTGCGACCGGGCCGTCGTCGAGGCCCGGTTCGAGGGGGAGGCCGATGGCACGGCCGCACCCATCGTGGCTTCCGTGGGTGGCCGGCTCGACGAGGACGGGTCGGTGATCGCGATCCGGTCGGTCGGCGCGGACGGTCGGTCCCGCGCCTACGTCGGCGGGCGCGCCGCACCGCTGGCCATCCTCACCGAACTGACCGACCCGCTGGTCGCCGTGCACGGCCAGTCCGAGGCGCTGACGCTGCAGCGACCCGCCCAACAGCGCGCCGTGCTCGATCGGTTCGCCGATCTGGACAGCGACCTGACGGCCTACCGCAGGGTGCGTGCCAGATGGCAGGAAGCCGTCTGCGATCTGGCCAATCGACGGGCAAGGGCCCGCGAGAACGCGCAGCGCGAGCAGATGCTCCGGTTGTCGCTGGCCGAGATCGCCGAGATCGCGCCCCTGCCGGGCGAGGACGCCGATCTGGTCGCCGAAGTCCGCCGGAGAGAAAACTCCGACGCCGTTCGGGCCGGTGCGCAGGGCGCGCTGACCGAGCTGGTGGGCGACGAGACGCTGACTGATGCGCCGACCGTGGTGGGTTTGCTCCAGACCGCGCGGCACGGCCTGCACGCCGCCGGCGACCCCCACCTCGCCCAACTCTCCGGCCAGCTCGATCAGGCATCGGTGATGCTGGCCGACGTCGCCGCGGACCTGTCCGGGTTCCTCGGCGACCTTGATGCCGACCCCGCCCGGCTGGAGGAGTTGCTGGCGCGGCAGGCGGTGCTCAAGACCCTGACCCGCCGGTACGGGGCGGATGTCGATGCCGTGCTGGCCTGGGTCGCCGAGGCGGAGCGCGAGCTGGGCACCCTGGATTCCTCCGATCACCGGTTGTCCGAACTCTCCGAACACGTGGACAAGCTGGCCGCTGCCGTCGGGCAGGCCGCGTTGGCGATCTCGGAGCGACGTCGGGAGGCGGCCGCTCGGCTCGGCGATCTGGTCACCGACGAACTCGGCCATCTGGCGATGGGCCGCGCCGCGGTCCGAGTCGCCGTGACGCAGCGCCCGGCCACGTCGACGGACGCCGATGCGGTCGAGGTCGAGGGCCGCTGGCTGGCCGCCGGTGTCGACGGGATTGATCAGGTCGAGATCGTGATGACGGCGCACTCCGGGGCTCCCGAGCTGCCGATCGCGAAGGGCGCGTCCGGCGGCGAGCTGTCCCGGGTGATGCTCGCCCTCGAGGTGGTGCTGACCGATGCCGACCCGGTGGCCACCCTGGTGTTCGACGAGGTGGACGCCGGTGTCGGTGGTCGGGCGGCGACCGAGATCGGCCGCCGGCTGGCGCTGCTGGCCCGGAACCACCAGGTCATCGTGGTCACCCACCTGGCACAGGTGGCGGCGTTCGCCGACCGCCATGTCGTCGTCGACGCCGGGTCGTTCGGCGCGGTCGGACGCTCCGATCTGCGTGTGGTCGCCGGTGTCGCGCGCGAGGTGGAGCTGGCCCGGATGCTGGGCGGGACCGACGGCAGCAGCGCCCGCGCGCACGCCCGGGATCTGCTCGCCGCTGCCGTCATGGCCCCGAGCAAACGGCGCCGGGCGAGCTAGGACCGGACGAGGACACCGGAGGAGGCCGGAAGAGGCCGGAAGAGGACACCGCGACCGTTATTGACTGACCAGGGCCAACCGGCTGCGCAGCGCGTCCACCAGCGATTGATCGCCCCCGGGCGGCCGGCAACGGACGGCGTCCCCACAGCGCGAGCAGCAGCTCTTCGTCCGTTCCGCTGATCTGGGCGTTGGAGTCGGCTTCGAGCACCGCCGTTCCGGCGTGGCGCTGCACCGTCACCGTGTCGGCCGAGAGGTCGACCAGCCATCGATCCACCGAGCCGAACACAGCGATGCTGCCGTACGGCGCGGGCTGCGGATCGTCGGACCAATCACCCGAAAGGAAGGCCACCAGGAATTCGTCGCTGCCATCGGCGGCGACCCGGGCGTCGATCGGCGCCGGCTCACCGATGGTTCGTTCGGCGTCCCACCGGTGGATGACGGTCTCCTGAGCCATCCGGCGCGCCCAGAAGCCGACGGACTGATTCTCGGCATACCAGGTCCAGCAGCGTTCGGACGGGTCGCGGGTGGACAGTTCGTGCAGCAGCTCGTCGGTGCTCGCGGCCAG
>DASQFG010000080.1:0-4898 GCA_035633315.1 Nakamurella sp.
TGATGACGCTCACCCAAGTTGCCCAGAGTTGCTTATTGAATTTCCCCACTTGGTGGCGGTGTCAACTTTAGCCGATGCGGGGGCGTGCGGCGCGGGATTTGGCGCTTGAGTTGGGCCCCACGCTGTATTGGTTGTCGGCGACCAGGTCTGTGACGGCAACAAGATCATCGCAGTGCGGGCATGGGCCGCCCGGGCCGAGGCGGCGGCACCAGGTGTTGCAGTCCTCGCAGCGTTGGGTGCCGAGGTAGCGGGTTTGGCATTGCGGGCATTCGTAGACGGTGTCGATCTTGGCGGGCTGGGTGGGTCGGGGTGCTGCCCGGCGGCGGCGCCAGGCGGCTTGGCGGCAGGCGTCGGAGCACCATCGGCGGCGTCCGACGGGGGTGAAACCCGCTCCGCAGTGCGCGCACACGGTCATGGTTGTCGTCTCGGTATCGTTACGCACGCTGGTCACCGTGGGGTCCTCGGCTCGGGGTGGTGGGGCGCAGAGCGCGGCGGAGGTTGTCGTTCCTGGCGTGGTGATCACGCAGTCGGTAGGAGTCCCCGTTGATGTCGATCACCACGGATCTGTGCAGGAGGCGGTCGAGAAGTGCTGCAGCGACGGTGGTATCGCGAAGAACCTCCCCCCACGAAGTCACCGACCGATTGGTTGTCATGATGATCGAGGTCTTCAGGTACCGCTGATTGACGACCTGGAACAGTGCGGACGCGGCCTCGCCGGGCAACGGAAGATAGCCGAGCTCGTCCAGCTATGCGGATATCCGCATAGTTGGACCTATGCCGACACCGCGACTATGCCGAGGCGGGCAGGGACCGGTTCGTAGAGGCGTGACGACACCAGGCTTGTCGGGTGCGAGCTGTGGGTTTTCCTCAGCATAGTTTCCGGTTTGAGAGCAACCTCGATCCCGGGGCACGGTGCTCCCGTGAGGGAGGCGAGTGCGATGTCGGGTACGCGGAGAAAGGCCGGCCTGCTGTGGCCGCAGGTCGATGGCTATCGGGCCTGGTTGGAGCAACGTGGCTATGCGCCTGGGACGGTTCGCAACATGCTCAAGGACCTGGGAGGGGTCGGGTTGTGGTTGTCAGTCGAGAGCATCGAATTGGGCCAACTGGACGAGGCGCGGGTCGCAGCGTTTCTGCTCGCCCGGCGCGAGACCGGTCACCGGCGCGTTCCGGGAGCCCGTGGAATGGTGCCGTTGCTGAGCTATCTGCGGGAGATGGGTCTGACGCCGGCGGAGGTGCCCTCGATCACACCGCTGGACGTTCTCCTCGGGCAGTACCGGTGCTGGATGGTTCAGGAACGGAACCTGGCGGCGGCGACGGTGCACCGCTACGAGAACACCGCCCGTCGCTTCCTTTCTGAGCAGGCGTCCCGTGATGACGTCTTCGAGCCGGCGGGTCTGACCGGGGCGGACGTGAACGCGTTCCTGCTCCGGGAATGCGGTCGGGTCTCGGCGGGGTCGGCCAAGGGGCGGGTCGCAGAACTGCGGTCGATCCTGAGATTCCTGTATTTGCAAAGCATCACACCATTGCGACTGGGCACTGCCGTGCCTCCGGTCGGCGGCTGGCGGCTCGCCACCCTGCCGCCCACGATGACACCGGGAGACATCCAACTGCTGCTGGACCGGTGCGACCGCAGCACAGCAGTCGGTATCAGGGATTTCGCGATCATACTGTTGGCCGCCCGGCTGGGGTTGCGCTCGATCGAAGTGGCCCGGTTGCAGCTCGACGATATCGACTGGCGGGCTGGGGAACTCGTCGTCCGCGGTAAGGCCGGCCGACAGGATCGGTTGCCGTTGCCCGCGGAGGTCGGTGACGCCCTGGTGGCCTACCTGTCCCGCGGTCGCAACCCGGCGGGAGCCCGCCACCTGTTCCTGACCTGCCGGGCACCTCGCGGGCCGATTCGTGCGGATCTGGTCGGTGACGTGGTGGAACGGGCCTGCAAGCGGGCCGGCTTGTCACGGGTGGGGCCGCACCGGCTCCGTCACGCCCTCGCCGGTGAACTGCTCGCCCACGGCGCCGGGTTGGCAGCGATCAGCCAGGTCCTTCGCCATCAGGACCTGGCCACCACAGCCCTTTACGCGAAGGTCGACCTGGGCGCGTTGCGGCGGGTGGCCCAACCCTGGCCGGGAACAGCCCGATGAGCGGGCTGGAGCAGGCGCTCTCGGATTACCTGCAGCTCCGGCACAGCCTTGGCCACGAAGTGGCCGAAGCTGGTTGGTTACTACCGGATTTCGTGCGATACCTGGATGCTCACGATTGCCCGACCGTGACGATCGAGGCGGCACTGTCCTGGGTCCAACAATCCACGACGGTCACGGGGACGAGCGTCGGGCCGCGGCGGATGACAGCGGCCCGCGGCTTCGCCCGCTACCTGTCCGGCATCGACGCCCGCACCGAGGTGCCCCCGTTCGGGTTGATGCCGCGCCGGCAGCGGTGGCGCAAGCCGTTCATCTACACCTTGGCCGATATCGACGCCGTGAGGTGCCAGACCCGGTCGATCGAGTCACCGCTGCGGGCGGCGACCTACGACACCCTGATCGGACTTTTGGCATCGAGCGGGCTGCGGATTGGCGAGGCCATCAAGCTGGACCGCACCGACATCGACTGGGCCGATGGTGTGCTGCTGATCCGGGAGTCCAAGTTCGGCAAGTCCCGGCTTGTTCCCTTGCAGACGAGCACCATGCAGGCACTCGCGGATCACGCCGGTCTCCGCGACGAGTTGCAACCGCGACCGAAGGTGCCCAGCTTCTTCGTGTCGCTGACCCGCAAACGGATCAGCTACGCTGTTGTTTGCCAGACCTTCCGCCGGCTTGTCGACAACGCCGGCGTCGGAGCCGATGCTCCCTGCGCGCCAAGGCTTCACGACCTGAGGCACACCTTCGCGGTCCGCACCCTGCTCGGCTGGTATCGGGCGGGTGAGGACGTCCAAGCCAGGATCCCGTCGCTGTCGACCTACCTGGGTCATCGCGACCCCGCTTCCACCTATTGGTATTTGTCGGCTGCCCCGGAACTGCTGGCCCTTGCCGCTGCCCGCCAGGACACCGCGTGGTCGGCGGCCCGGTCATGACTCTGATCGCGCCGACACTGCAGGCCTTCTTCACCGATCGGCTTGCCCAGCAGCGGCAAGCGAGCCCACGCACCACCGCGGCCTACCGCGACACCCTGCGACTGCTCCTCGGGTTTGTGCACGAACAGACCGGAAGGGCACCAGCCCATCTCGACTGGGACGATCTGGACGCCACCACGATCACCGCGTTCCTCACCTACCTCGAAACCAGCCGGAAGAACAGCATCAGGACCAGAAACGTTCGCCTGACAGCGATCCGATCGCTGTTCGCCTATGCCGCGTTGCGCCATCCGGAGCACGCCATGCTCATCCAGCGGGTGCTGGCGATTCCGCCGAAACGGTTCGACAAACGGATCGTGACATTCCTGACTCCGACCGAGGTCGACGCCCTCGTCGCCGCCCCGGACCGGTCCCGATGGGAGGGTCGGCGAGATCAGATGCTGCTGTTGCTGGCCGTCCAAACCGGTCTGCGTGTCTCCGAGCTCACCGGGCTGAACTGCGGTGACGTCACCCTCGGCACCGGCGCCAGCGTCCTCTGCGAAGGCAAGGGGCGCAAACAAAGAGCGGTCCCGCTCACCGGTCCGGTCGAGGCCATGCTGCGGGTCTGGCTGGCCGAGCGAGCCGGACGCCCGCGCGATCCGCTGTTTCCCACCCGCACCGGGCGGCGGCTCAGCCGCGACGCCATCGCTCTCCGGGTCAGCACCCACGCGGCGACCGCCGCGCAGAAATGCCCGTCCCTGCAAGGCAAGAAGATCCATCCACACGTTCTCAGACATAGCTGCGCCATGACGCTCCTCCAAGCCGGGGTGGACACCTCGGTGATCGCCCTCTGGCTCGGCCACGCCGGCGTTCGATCGACCGACGCCTACCTCCACGCCGATATCAGCATCAAAGAGAAGGCCCTCGCCCTGACCACACCAGCCTCGGCGCGACCAGGCCGCTACCACCCATCGGACAAGGTCCTCGCGTTCCTCGAAGGCCTGTAACTATGCCGAGCCACCAAGGTCAGATCCCAACGACCGCAAGGCCACCGCCAGTCGCCTCGGCATAGTCGCGGTGTCGGCATAGGTCCAGCTATGCGGATATCCGCATAGCTGGACGAGGTCGGCTACGTCAGTCTGGACGCCCACGGAGCGGAACTGCTGTTCCAGATCATCACTGCCCGGGAGGAACGAGCCTCCATCGCGTGCGCCTCCAACGCGCCGTTCAGCGAATGGGGCAAGACCTTCACCGACGCCCGGCTCGCCGCGGCCGTCGTTGACCGCCTCACCTTCAACGCCCACATCATCAACACCGGCACCAACTCCTACCGCCTGCGCACCACCCGGACCAACCGGAAGGCAGCCACCACCCGACCCACCTGACGCCGGCCGGGGTCCGGCTCACCGGGCCGGACCCCGGACCCGACAACCCGAGGGGGGTGGGAGCCCCCCAATCAGACCAGCAACGGTGGGGGTCAGATGGGGGTTGTCATTCTCAAACCACGTCGTGACCAACGCACACACCCCCGAGAAAGGTTTCCCCACAATGACATCGGGCAGACACAGTCACCGACCGGACACCGACCGGCCCGGCACCGGACCCATCCCCGTCGCGGGACGACCCCGGGACGACGCGCTGCCCGGTCTGCCGGCGGTGCTACACCCCCGGTCGGGCGACAGCTTTACTGCAGCACCGCCTGCCGCAAGACCGCGTTCCGCCGCCGGCACCAACAACCCGGCCCGACGGTCACCGTCCCGGCCGCCCGGCCCCGCCGCGAGATCACCGTCTACGAATGCCCCCGACTGCGGCGACCGGTACCTCGGAGAGCAACGCTGCGAGAGCTGCGGCTCAC
>DASQFG010000081.1:0-1893 GCA_035633315.1 Nakamurella sp.
GTTTTGGGACCTGCGGACCTGGCGCGGTACCGTCCACTTGCGCGATCGTCGCACCCGCGATCGGGGTGGGGTACTGGGCGGGTGCGCCTCGTTTGCAGGAATCACAGTGGCAGGAATCACAGTGGCAGGAAATGCCCAGGATGTGCTGGTGAGACGACGGAGGTTCCGATGTCCGGCAAGGGGTGGCGGAGGGCGCTGACCGCCCTCGGGGCGGCGCTGACCCTGGCGGCAGTGTCGGCGTGCGGTCCGTCGGAGCGCGCTCTCGACGCGACCCGGGACCAGGTCACCTCGCAACAACAGGCAGCCAAGGCGGCCGCCCAACTCACCGTGACGCCGGCGGCCACCACGGTTTCCTATGGCGCGCCGCTGGATGTCGCCTTCAGCCTCACCGCCGCCGGGGCGCCGCTGGCTGACACCCAGGTGTCGGTCGCCGTCGGCGGCCAACCGGTGTCGGCCACCACCGACGCCAAGGGTTCCGGGTCGGTCACCCTCAAGGCCGGGTCATTGCCCGCCGGCAGCCAGACCGTGACGGTGAGCTACCCGGGTTCGGACCAGGCATTGGCCGCATCATCGACGGCGACCATCACCGTCGCGCCGGCGGCCGCGACTGCGACCCTCACCGTCACCGCAAAGGACGGCGGCGGCAGTTCCGCACTTGTCCAACTCGCGACCCCGACCGGTGTCGCGGTGGCCGGGACAGCGAGCCTTGACGTCGACGGCACCGTATTGGGTGCGCAAACCGTCGCCGGCGGCCAGGCCGCATTCGACGTGCCCGCGACCCTCGGTGTCGGCGACCACACCGTCACCGCGCAGTTCACCTCGGACAACCCGGCGCAGGTCTCGAATACCTCTGCCACGTCGACCATCTCGGTGGCCAAGGCCAGCACGTCGGTCAGCGCCGGCACGGAGAAGGCCGGCGCGGAGAAGGACGTGATCCGGTACGGCGACCAGGGCTCGTTCGAGATCACCGTCACCGGCCCCGCCGGAGCCGACCTCTCCGGCGGTGTCGCCGTGCTGGACGGGTCGACGGTCGTTGCCGAGGGGTCCACCGATGCGACCGGGAAGGCCGCACTGTCCTTCTCCAACACGGCCGATCCCGGGCCGAAGAACTACACCGTCGCGTTCGCGGGTTCAGCGTCGGTCGAGGCGTCTCAGGCCGCGTTCACGGTGCAGACGACGCAGACCAACGTCGACATCGCGATCAACGAACCGTCGGGCGTGCAGCCCGGCCAGGACGCGACGATCAGCGTCTCGGTGATCGGCACACCGCAGAAGCCGACCGGCACCGCCACCGTCTCCGTCGACGGCAACCAGGTGGCCAACGGGCCGTTGGTGGACGGGGCGATCAGCGCCGTCGCCTCCGCGGTGGCTGCGGGCGACCACTCGATCCAGGTCGAATACTCCGGCGACGTCCGCTTCCAGCCGAACACCGCCGGCTCGACGCTCACCGTGAAAGAGCCGGTCGCCAACCCGAATGCTGGTGGCGCGGCGGCGGTGCAGGCGAGCAACCCGTGCCCGGGGTCGGCGTCGGCGTGCATCGACCTGTCGAACGAACAGGCGTGGTTGCAGACCGGCGGCCAGGTCACCTACGGCCCCGTGTCGATCACCTCCGGCCGCGCCGGGTACCGGACCGGCACCGGGATGTTCTCGGTGTTCTGGCGCGACAGGGACCACAAGTCGAGCATCTTCGGTGACGCGCCCATGCCGAACTCGGTGTTCTTCAACGACGGCATCGCCTTCCATGCAGGCAGCCTCTCGGCCCAGTCGCACGGCTGCATCCACCTGTCCTACGACGCGTCGGAGGTCTTTTTCGACACGCTGTCGGTTGGGAACGGGGTCTACGTCTGGGGTGCGGCGCCCTACTGATCCGGGGCTGTGGCCGGTGAGCGGCCG
>DASQFG010000082.1:0-6574 GCA_035633315.1 Nakamurella sp.
TGGGCGCGCTGCCTGCGGGGCCGGCTCCGGTCGGCCGCTCGCTAGGCCCGGGTGATGGGACTGACGATGGTGCAGCGCAGGCGGTCACGAAGGCGAACGCGATCCGATACTCATGGGATCCACGTCGCCGGTGCGCCGGCCCGAGGTCAAGCGCGCCGGCAAGCCGGGAAGGGTCTTGACATGAGTCACCGCGGGGCCCTGCGTTGAATCATGAAAAGTGGGCTGGTCGTCGACTCCCGGGGAATGCGCGCGTTCGGCGCGCCTGCGGGGCCGGCTCTTGGCATGAGTCGCCGGGGCCCCACTTGCCTGATCGACGACGCCTCCGCGAACGACGTGATGGCCGGCTCTTGACATGAGTCACCGGGGCCCCACTGCTCGGCCGGCGTCGGTCGGGCTGCTCGTTCGGCGGCGGTGATGACGGTCATGAAGGCGCGCTGGGGCCGGTCACGGGTCGATAGTGCGTGCTCGCAGGTGAGCCCGTTCACCCTGGCGTCCGAAGAGGCAGAGCACTTCGACGGGTTCCGCGGCAGCGCTACCGAACGAGTGTGGAACGCGGGTATCGAATTCCGCGGCCTCACCGGGTATCAACACCAGGTCCTGCTCGCCGAGCAGCAGACGCAGCCGGCCGCTCAGCACGTACATCCACTCGTATCCCTCGTGGCTGCCCTGCTCGCGCGGTTCGCGGGTCGCTGGGATGACGAGTTTGAAGGCCTGCACGCCCCCCGCTCGGCGGGTCAGCGGGACCATCGTCATGCCATGACGCGTGACGGGCCGCATGTGCACGCGCGGGTCGCCGGTGGGCGGTGCACCGACGAGTTCGTCGATCGGAACGCCGTGGGCCCTGGCCAGCGGCAGCAGCAGTTCGAGGTTCGGGCGGCGCCGCCCGGACTCCAGCCGGGACAGGGTGCTGACCGAAATTCCGGTCGCCGTGGCGAGTTCGGCCAAGGTGGTTTCGCTCTGTTGCCGCAGCGCACGCAGCCGGGGTCCCACAGCGGCGAGCACGGTGTCCAGTTCGTCGGCCATCCCGACAGTTTGCCATAGTGGCAACAAAGCTTGCGCTTTCGGTGACCGCGGCGGCAAGGTGGTCCCATGCCTCCCACACCAGAAGACGAGCGGTCCCACCATGTCGATGTCGCTGTGATCGGCGGTGGCGCTGCGGGTTTGACCGCCGCGGCAACTCTCGGCCGGGCCCGGCGCTCGGTCGTCGTGATCGACTCCGGATCACCGCGCAACGCCCCCTCGGACGGGGTCCACCTGTTCCTGACCCGGGACGGCATCAGCCCGGCGGACTTCGTCGGCATCGGTCGTCAGGAGGTCGACCACTACGGCGGCCGGACCGTCGAGGGCGAGGCCGTGGGTGCGCGACGCATCCGAACGGGATTCGAGCTGACGCTGCGCGACGGCCGTACGTTCACCGCCAGGCGCCTGCTGGTCACGACGGGCCTGATCGACGAACTCCCCGACGTTCCTGGCGTTCGCGAGATGTGGGGCCGCGACGTTCATCACTGCCCGTACTGCCACGGCTGGGAGCTGGACGGCCAAGCCGTCGGCGTGCTCGGCAGCGGTCCCCGGGCGGTCCATCAGGCGCTGCTGTTCCGGCAGTGGGTGACCGATCTCGTGCTCTTCCTCCACAATGCCCCCGAGCCGACCGATGACGAGGCAGAGCAACTGGCCGCCCGCGGCATCCGGGTCATCACCGGCCGGGTGGACTCGCTACAGATCGATAACGGGCACCTGACGGGCGTCCGGCTCAGTGACGGCACGGTCGTGGCCCGGCAATCGCTGGTCGTCGCTCCGCGCTTCATGGCCCGGTCGGAGGTGTTGAATTCCCTTGGCCTGCACACCACCGAGCACCCGCTGGGAATCGGCGAGTTCATCGCTGCCGATGCCACCGGGCTGACCGCAATTCCGGGCGTATGGGTCGCCGGAAACGTCACCGATCTGTTGGCCGGTGTCGTTGTCGCGGCGGCATCCGGAATGACAGCGGGCGCCGCTGTCAATACGGATCTGATTGCCGAGGACCTCGAGAAGGCCGTTGCTGCATAGCGCGAGTCGCACTTCACTTCGGTCGCCGGAGCCGTTGCCAGCACCGATCGGGTGAGCGCGGGCAAGTCATGAGCCGCGCTGATCACGGTCGCGGCAACAACATCGGGTCGGACAACCACACTGACACCGACAACCATGCCACCCACGACCAGAACCTCCAGGACATGGCCGAAATGGTCACCAAGGAATTCTGGGATGAGCGGTACGGCTCGGCCGACGCCATCTGGAGCGGAAACCCCAACCCACGACTCGTCGAACAGGTCGCCGACCTCGCGCCGGGAACCGCGCTCGACGTCGGCAGCGGCGAGGGCGCCGACGCCATCTGGCTGGCTACCCGCGGCTGGCGGGTGACCGGAATCGACATCTCCACGGTGGCGCTGTCCCGCGCGGCCGAGCGGGCAGCGGACGCCGGAACGCAGGTCGCGGACAGGATCAGCTGGCAGCAGGCCGATCTGTTGTCCTGGGACGAGCCGGCCGGAAGCCAGGGCGCCGGGAATCGGTTCGATTTGGTGTCGGCCCATTTCATGCACCTACCGCGGCCGGCAGTGGAGTCGGTGCATCGTGCGCTGGCCGCGGCCGTGCTACCGGGCGGAACGCTGCTGATCGTCGGGCACCATCCGGCAGATCTGCAGACCTCGATGGGCCGGCCGAGTTTCCACGACATGTTCTACACGGCAGAGGAAATCGCGGCCACCCTCGACCCGGACGAATGGCAAGTGATGGTCGCCGCGGCACCGCAGCGGCAGGCGACGGACCCCGAGGGCCGGCTTGTCACCATCCAGGACGCCGTCCTGAAGGCGGTCCGGAGCTGACCTGGGATGTGGTCGAGGGATCAGACAGGCCGCGGTGTCGGCAAGCCGTCGGTGGTCCGGAAGATCACCGGTGAGGCCCCCGCGTTGTTGATCGGCGAGCGGCAACTCGAATGCGGCTCGCCTCACGGTCAACAGCCGACGTTCGCCCTCGTCACCCGGGATCGGGATTCAGCCCTCTTCGGGTTCCGCCAGCGGATCGGAGGGCAGGACGATCTGGCGCACCCCGGGCGGCAGCGCCCCATGACGCTGCTGGTAGGCGCGGAGATACCCGGCGACCGCGGTCGGCAGGGTCGGAAAGAGCAGCTCAGCGCCGATCCGGTCCACCAAACCCGCGTTGCGCAGATCGGCCCGCAAATCCTGCTTCACCCGGGCCATGGCAAACGTGATCCCGCTGTCGTTCAATTCCTTGCGCAGCAAATCCAGAGAATCCGCCGCGGTGATGTCGATTTCCACATTGGCCTCGGCATTCAACACAAACCATTCGACCTCGCCGGCTGCGTGGCTCACCGCATCCAGCGCGCGGCGCCGGAAATCTTCGGCATTGGCGAAACACAACGGCGAGTCGTAGCGGTAGACGACCAGACCGGGCAGCTGGCGGGCAGCGGGGTAGTCGTCCACGTCATGCATGCCGGACACCCCGGGCACGTAACCCAGGATGCCGTCGTGCGGCCGGGCCAGCCGGCGGAGCAGGTCGACGATCGACAGGCCGACCGCGACCAGCACCCCGTAGAGCACGCCGAATCCGAGAACGGCCACCGTGGTCAGGATCGTCAGCAGCAACTCGCTGCGGCGGAACCGCGCGATCCGCCGCAGTTCTCCGACCTCGATCAACCGCACGGCGGCATAAATGACCAGCGCACCCAGCGCGGCCTTGGGAAATCCGGCCAGCAGCGGACCGGCCGCCACCAGGGTCGTCAGCACCACGACCAGGGTCACCAGGGAGTACAGCTGGGTCTTGCTGCCAACGGCGTCGCCCAGCGCGGTACGGCTGCCGCTGGAACTCACCGGGAACCCCCGGAGCAACCCGGCGGAGATGTTCGCGCCACCCAGCGCGAACCACTCCTGGTTCGCGTCCACCCGCTGGCCGTGCCGGGCGCCGAAGGCCCGTGCGGTGAGCACGTTGTCCGTATAGCCGACGATCGCGACGCCCAAGGCCGGAAAGAGCAGCTCGACGATGTCGGCCGCGGAGACACGCGGCAGTTGGGGAACCGGCAAACCCACGGGAACGGCGCCCACGACCGCGACCCCGTGGTCCTGCAAGGAGAACACCGCGACCACGACGGCCCCCAGGACCACCACGATGAGCGGCCCGGGCGCCAGCGGCACCAGCCACTGCAGCAGGAACAGCAGCGTCAGCAAGCCGGCCGCAAGCAGCAGAGTCGGCCATTGAACCTGGTCGAGGTTGCTCAGCCACGACCCGACCTCGGGCAGGAACCCGTCGCCCTCGACGGGCACGCCGCTGATCTTGCTGAGCTGGCTGACCATCATGATGACCGCAACGCCGGCCATGTACCCGACGAGGACCGGCTTGGACAGCAGGTCTGCTAGGAAGCCCAGCCGGGCCAGACCTGCGACCACACAGATGAGCCCGACCATCACGGCGAGGGCGGCGGCGAGCGTCGCGTACCGCACCGGGTCGCCCGCGGCCAACGGCATCAGCACTACGGCGGTCATCAGCGCGGTGGTGGACTCGGGACCGACGGAGAGCTGACGGGACGAGCCCAGCACGGCGTAGACCACCAGCGGCCCGAGCATCGCCCAGAGCCCGGTCACCGGCGGCAGCCCGGCCACTTCGGCGTACGCCATCACCTGCGGCACCAGATAGGCGGCGACGGTGATCCCCGCCAGCAGGTCACCGCGCAGCCATCTGCGCTGGTATCCCCGGAACTGCGCGATGCCCGGCAGCAGGGGATTCCGCTTGGTGGAACGCGCGCGGGTCACCGGATCACCGTGCCGACCCCCGGTGCGCGCCGCAACACCAAGGCCCACCGGGCTGGTGAGCTCATCGTCAACCGGTGTGCATTCTGCGCACTCGATGGGCCAAGGTGGCCACGCAGCGATCTCACTGGCTGTGCGCCCGCTGAGACCCGCATTAGAGCAGGAGCGCCGGTTTCATCACCCGAATGGGTGAAATCTGCGACGACTTAGTGCCGCGGATCGATTGCCGGAATCCTGCCAGAGACACGCCGAGCTATCTGCGAAAACGGCGAAATCCCGCGGCCAAAAGGTGATCGTTATCAATCCGTTATGTCGCTTTTCGGACGGTGGACTTCTCAACTTGGCTTTGTATGGTCACCTTGGTCGCGGTTCTCTGCGGCCTGACCTGCACACACCTCCGGGCCAACCGCGCCGAACGCTGTCCGATCCGGCTCCGGAGAAACTACCGATAGAAAGGCCAGGACAGCGGCGGGGAACCCAACTCCGGCAGCCAAGTGCTGCCTTGGGGTGAATCCGGCCTGATCGCCGGACGGGCTATCCCCATAACCCATTCGCACTCCGACATTCGCGGACATCCGTGGGCATTCCTGGACATCTCTTGCCTCGGATCCGCCCAGTGGCTCGAGCAGCCGCGCACCGTCGGCCCAGCGATGGGTGAGCCCGAGCCCGACAGCTCACCTCGTAGGCGCAGCCAGGGGACAAGTACATGATTCGTCGTCACACCGGCCGTCACCGTGAGATTTCGCGTGCACGGCTCTGGGCATACCGGGGCGCAACGGTCGGCGTCGTCGCCGGCGCCGCCGCCCTAGGGTTCGCGGGCAGCGCTTCCGCCGCCCCCGACTCCACCTGGGACTCCGTCGCCCAGTGCGAGAGCACCGGTAACTGGGCCATCAACACCGGGAACGGCTACTACGGTGGCCTGCAGTTCAGCCAATCGACCTGGGAGGCCTACGGGGGCCAGCAGTACGCCTCGCGGGCCGACCTGGCCTCCAGGGAAGCGCAGATCGCCGTCGCCGAGCAGACCCTTGCCGGCCAGGGCTGGGGCGCCTGGGCGTGCGCCTACGCCGGTGGTGGCGAGGGTTCGACGGCGCGCAGTGTCGCCGAGGATTCGTCCAGCTCATCGAGCGACTCGTCCTCCAGCGATTCGTCGTCCAGCGATTCGTCGTCCAGCGACTCGTCGAGCGATGAGTCCTCGTGGGATTCGTCCAGCGACGACCGGCAGGCCTCGCGCAGCCGTTCTTACGACAGCGAGAGTGACTCGTCCAGCTGGTCCGAGCAGACCAGCTCGGACAGCACCGACAGCACCGACAGCACCGGCTCGAGCAGCTCGGACGCTGTTCCGGCCAGCGCGGCAGACGGTACCTACACGGTGGTGTCCGGCGACACGCTCTCCGAGATCGCTGCTGCACAGGGCGTTTCCGGTGGCTGGGAGGCCCTGTACGCGGCAAACTCGGACATCATCTCCGACGCCGACCTGATCTACCCGGGCCAGGTCATCCGCCTGGGCTGAGCAAGCACCACCGTCACTTGATGGGGCGCCGCATCGCTGGAGCCACAGCGGAGCGGCGCCCCGTCTGTCATTCCCGTTTGTCGTATTCCGGGCCGGGTTGGCCGCCGCCGGATACGATCCACCCATGCTCTTCCGCCGCGCCGCGGCTGTGGGGGTCGCCGCGGTGCTGGTGTTGCTGGCCGGGTGCACCTCCGGTTCATCGGACCCGTCACCGTCGACCACTGCGCCACCGAATCCGACCGAACTGCTCACCGCATCAGCGAAGGCC
>DASQFG010000083.1:0-1650 GCA_035633315.1 Nakamurella sp.
GACCACCACCACGCACAAGACCCTGGGCGGGCCGCGCGGCGGGGCCATCCTGTCCAACGACCCGGCGATCGCCAAGAAGATCAACTCCGCGGTGTTCCCCGGCCAGCAGGGCGGCCCGCTGGAACACGTCATCGCCGCCAAAGCGGTGGCCTTCAAGATGGCGTCCGATCCCTCGTTCGTCGAACGCAACGAGCGCACGGTCCGCGGCGCGCGGCTGCTGGCCGAGCGGTGGATCCAGTCCGACGTCGCCGACGCCGGGGTGAAGGTGTTGACCGGCGGGACCGATGTGCACCTGGTGCTGGTCGACCTGCGCGATTCGGACCTGGACGGCAAGGCCGCCGAGGACCGGTTGCACCAGATCGGCGTCACCGTCAACCGCAACGCGGTGCCGTTCGACCCGCGGCCGCCGATGGTCACCTCCGGGCTGCGGATCGGCACGCCCGCTCTAGCGACGCGCGGCTTCACCGACCGGGACTTCGTGGAGGTGGCCGACATCATCGCGGAGGCGCTGATCGCTCCGGTCGGCCTGCTGGCTCCCGAAGTGGAGGAGTCGTTGCGGTCCAGGGTCACGGCGCTGGCCAGACGACACCCGCTGTACACCGGGCTGGGCGGCGCCGCGTGACGGTCCGCATCGGCAAGCTGGTGACGTCCGGCACCTTCAGCCTCGACGGCGCGACGTGGGACGTCGACAACAACGTCTGGCTGCTCGGTGACGACCGCGAGGTGCTGATCATCGACGCCGCGCACGACGCGGACGCGATCCTGGCGGCCGTGGGCGATCGTCGTGTCATCGCGATCCTGTGCACGCACGGCCACAACGACCACATCGATGCCGCACCCGCGGTGGCCGAACGCACCGGTGCGCCGATCCTGTTGCACCCCGCGGACGCGCCGCTGTGGGGGATGACCCACCGGGACAGGCAGCCCGATTCCGACCTCACCGACGGGGACACGATCACCGTGGACGAGGTGGTCGGCACGGTGCTGCACACGCCCGGCCACTCTCCTGGCGCGGTGTGCCTGTCCGTCCCCGCGCTGGGCGTGGTCTTCACCGGCGATACCCTGTTCGCCGGTGGCCCGGGCGCGACCGGCCGGTCGTTCTCGGACTTCCCGAAGATCATCGATTCGATCTCCCACCGGTTGCTGACCCTGCCGTCCGCGACGGTGGTGCACACCGGCCACGGCGATGACACCACCATCGGCGCCGAGGCCCCGCAGCTGGACGACTGGGTCGTCCGGGGGCACTGAGGTGATGCGGCGCGTGCCCTTCACCGGCGAGGAGAAGGCGAGCCTGCGGGCCAGCCTCGACCGGCATCGCGACGTCGTGCGGTGGAAGCTCGAGGGCCTGGACGACGGCCAGCTCCGCCGACCGATGACGCCGTCCGGGACGAACCTCCTGGGTCTGGTCAAGCACTTGGCCGGCGTCGAGTACGGCTGGTTCTGCGAGACGTTCGGTCGCCCCACCGAACCCCTGCCGTTCGTCGAGGACGACCCGGACGCCGACCTGCGGGTGGAACCGCACGAGAGCACGGCGGACGTTCTCGCCTTCTACGACCGCGCCTGCGCCGCGGCCGACCAGGTCATCTCAGAGCTCGACGTCGAGCACACCGGTACGTCCTGGTCGGGCGAAACCGTCTCGCTGCGCTGGGT